>NZ_RAWN01000167.1:0-21221 GCF_003668895.1 Corallococcus sp. AB045 | reverse complement strand
CCCCGAGGACGTTCACCGCATGTCGTCGCGAATCCCGACGCGAGTCTCCACCCCGCGCCCCACGCCCGCGAATGCGGCTGTCCCCACCGCCGCGCCCGCGAACACCGCGGTGCCCGCCGGGGCGGACGCTCCCGTCAGCGCGCCCGCGTCCAATGTCGTGGCGCCCACGGGGGGCAGCTGGAAGCGCTCCGCCACCAAGGAGGTGGCCATCTCCGACCTCCAGCAGAAGTTCGGCTGGACGGACGAAAGCTGGCAGGGGCGCCTGCTGCACGCCGCGGACGAGGGCGCTGACGGAAGCCGGACCTCGAACGGCAAGGTGTCCGCGAAGGAGCTGGAGGCCTACCTCTCCGCGCCCACGGACGCGCAGTTCCTCACGTCCACGGCCCTCCAGCAGCAGCGCGCGGCGCTCGACGCGAAGCTCGCGGGGGGCGCGCAGTCCGCGAAGGTGGACAGCTTCGACAGCCCCTGGCAGCAGTCCGTGGCGAAGCGCGCGGACCTCCTGGGCGGCAACGGCGACGGGGAGCTCTCCGCGGACGAGCTGACGGCCTACATCAACGCGTCCAAGGCGAACCAGGCCAAGGGCACGGGCACGGCCGCGAACACGCAGTGGGTGCCCGACCAGCAGATGGCCACCTTCCAGAGCCGCGTGGCGGAAGTCGCCGGCGAGGTGGATCCACTCCAGGGCGTGGGCCAAAGCGGCGCGACGCCCGGCCTGAACATGGTGAAGGAGTACTCGCGCACGCTGATGGACACGGACAAGAACGTGCCCACGTTCGTGAGCTACATGCTGTCCGCGGCGGACGTGAAGGAGACGCCCGCGGACGTCAGTCGGCTGGACAGCACCTTCGTGCGCGACCCGGAGCTGAAGCAGGGCGGCGTGGTGGACTCCGACTACAACAACACCGGTTTCGACCGGGGGCACATGAAGCCGGCCGAGGACTCGCCCACGCAGGCGGCGATGAACGAAAGCCACTACATGAGCAACATCGCGCCCCAGCACGGCAACCACAACCAGCAGGTGTGGCGCACGCTGGAGCGCGGCGTGTCGGAGATGGTGAAGGAGACCGGCGGCAAGGCCTACATCGTCACGGGCAACCTGTACCTGGACGACAAGGGCAAGCCGCTGCCACCCGAGTCCCTCCAGACGACGGGCTCGAAGGCCGACCGGCAGATCGCGGTCCCCACGCACAACTTCAAGACGGTCCTCCTGGAGCTGCCCAACGGCAACCTGTCCATGTTCGCGTACATGGTGCCGAACGAGAAGGATGGCCCGTCCAAGAAGGAGGGCATCCTCCCGCTGCTCCAGCAGTCGCGCGTGCCGGTGGACCAGATTGAAGGACTGCTGGGCCAGGACCTCTACGCGCAGCTGCCCAAGAGCGTGCAGGACAAGCTGGAGAAGGACACGTCCGCCGCGGGCGTCTTCCAGCAGCAGAGCCTCTACGAGTCCGCCACGCTGCTGCGCGCCCCCTGAGCAGCTGCCGGGGGCCGCACACGCTGGACAGGGGGCACCGGGAAGGCTCAGCGCCGCACGCGGTACCGGAGCCACACGATGCCGGAGTCGCGGCGCTCCACGTGGGTGAGCTCCAGCGCTGCGCCCGCGCCGGTGGAGCCCTGGGGCCGGTCGAAGAGGGTCGGGGTGCCGGGCAGGCCGTCGGCGGTGGGGTGCACGAGCAGGCTCACCTCGTCGATGAGGCCCGCGGCGAGGAATGAGCCGTTGATGCCGCCGCCACCCTCCAGCAGCACGGTCTTGATGCCGAAGGTGTCTCCGAGCTTCTCCAGCACGCGGGCGAAGTCGATGTCCTGCTTGCCGCCGAAGACATAGGAGACGCCGCGCTCGCGCAGGTGGGCGAGGTGCGCGTCGGGGACGGACTCGGTGAGCACGACGACGAGGTGATCATCGTCGATGGCGCCGGACTCCCAGCTCAGCTTGCCGTGGGCATCCAGGGCGATGGCGTAGGACTCCGCGTCCTTTCGAGCGACGAAGTCCGTGCGGGGCAGGGGCGACGCGGGAGCGGGCTTGGGCACGTCCCCTTCGGCGGCGAAGTCCTCCATGGTGATGCGGCCGCACATCCAGGCGTCGGCGTCGAAGGTGTCCGCGGTGCGCTCGTATTCACCGCGCATCGACGCCGGGTCGGGCCAGTGCTTGACGACGATGCGCCCGTCGATGGACGAGACCATGTGGCAGATGACGTGGGGCTTCATCGGGTGACTCCGGAGCACGGCCCGCCTTCAGGTGGCGGGCGGCGGAGCGCGGATGGTTCCCGAGGCGCCACGGCCTGTCGAACCGGTTCCGCGCCGGTCCGTTCACAATCCCGCGAGCCGTTACTGCGTCGCGCCGGGAGTGTCGGAGGCCTCGGCGGTGGAGGCTTCCTCCTCCGTCTTCGGCGCTTCGAGGGGTGCGGGCTCCGGCTTGCCCACCCGGATGACCACCGGGCCGGATCCGGTGGGCTGGGTCGAGAGCCGGCTCCTTGTGGGCGTCGGGCCAATTCCCACGTAGGAACAGCCGGCCAGGGCGAACAGCGGAACAGCGGCGAGCAGTCGGCGCATGAACGCATCCAAGCGGACGTCCTGGTGGGAAGTCCAGTGATGGCGGCGTTCAGTCGGTGGCCGTCGCGCGGGTGAACTCCATCACCCAGTTGGTCTCCCAGCTCTCTCCGTCGAGGGAGAAGGCCTGCTCCCACCGCGCCCGGTCGTTGCCCAGGCGGGTCCAGTGGAACACGACCTGGACCGGGCGGCCTCCCTCGGTGTCCTCGCCGTAGAAGCGGCCGTGGTCGCCGGTGAAGCCTCCGTGCACGGGTGGCTGGAGCACTGCGTGGCGGCTGTCGATCCAGTGGATGGACCAGCGGCGTTCCCGCACGTCGAACAGGCGCAGGGCCATGCCGGAGAAGCCCCGCTCGAAGACGGTCTCCTCGACGTTGGACAGGCCGCCCAGGTGGGGCTGGCAGCGCATCCTGGACGTGAACACGTCCCAATCGTCGCTGCCCGTCAGCCGTTGCTTGAGCTTCCGGTTCACGCACGTCCATTCGCCCATGAGGAAGTCGAAGTCGTGCACGTCGCCCGTGGGCAAGGGGGGAAGGGGCTTCATGGCGTGGTCCTTTCGGGGGAAATGGTCAGCGCAGCTCGGAGCGCGCGGTGGGGGCCAGCGTCAGGCGTTCGAGTGGCGCGCTCAGCCACGGTTGGAGCGGCTCCGCCCAGCCCTTCGCAGCGGCTCTGCGTCGAAGGTGCTCGGCATCCGGGAACACGGTGAGCCAGGCGAAGACGTGCTCTCTCGTGCGCACGGGCAGGGCAGGGAAGGTGTTCTCCGCGGGCTCGGTCTGGAACAGGGCTTTCGGCGTGGCGCCCAGCTCCGTGAGCACCGGGCGCACGTGCTGTTCGAAGCAGGCGGTGAGGGCTTCATCGGCGGGAGCCTTCAGGTAGCAGAGCGTCACCTCCACCCGGGAGTCGGGACGTGTGTCCGCGTCTGGCGGCGGCCGGGGCGTGCCTGGATGCACGAGGCCCGTGTCCGACCGCACTGGCCGCAGGAGGAGGACGTTGTCGGAGTCCAGCATGGTCACGTTCGCGGCGTTGCGGTGCTCCTTCCACACCGGGCCGCCGTAGAACGCGCTCAGCGCTTCGCGCCGTGAGGCCATGTCGCGGAAGCCTCGCAGCCACACGAACCGGTCCGGACGGTCCTCGTCGCGGAACTGACCGACGACGTGCATGCCGGTGGCTTCCTGCGACTCGATGAAGGCCTGCTCGAAGAGCGAGATGAGCACGTCCCGCTGACCGGGATGCAGCGTGTACTGGCGCAGCTCGAGGACCGAGCAGCAGGGTGGCTGGGACGGCATGGGGGCTTCCGGGGTGCGGGTGCGGAGACCATCCTTGTCAGGGAACTGGTAGGGTCATGAAGACCACTTCCGCCAGGACTGGCCATACCAGTTGAAAACCTCCAACGGCGTCGCGTCCTCGCTCCTCCTGCGGCTCGACTCGCGGAGTCACATGCCGCTCCATGAGCAGCTCTTCGAAGGCATCCGTGCGCGCATCCTCGCGGGAGCGCTGGCACCCGGGCTGCGGCTTCCTTCTTCCCGTCAGCTCGCCACCGAGCTGGACGTGGCCCGCAGCACCGTCCTCCAGGCGCTGGACGCGCTCACGGCGGAGGGCTACCTCGTGGCCCAAGCGGGTTCCTGCACGCGCGTCGCGCCCGAGCTGCCCATCCTCTCCGGAGACCGGAGCCGCGAACCGGGGCGCCCTGCTGCCGCACGTGCGTCAAGCTCCGGGGAACGGGGGCCTCGGCTTGCTGCCTCCGCACGGGCGCTGAAGCCCACACCTGTCGGTGCTCCGCGCCTCGGAGCCGCGCCTCGTGCGTTCCGGCCCGGAGTGCCCGCGCTGGACCTGTTCCCCACCGCGCTCTGGGCTCGCACGGTGTCTCGCGTCCATGCTCGCGCGAGCACGGGGTTGCTCGACGGGGGTGACCCTTCGGGCCATGCGCCGCTGCGCGAAGCCATCGCGACCCATGTGTCCGTGTCGCGGGGCGTGCGCTGCTCCCCGGAGCAGGTCTTCATCACGGCGGGCACCCAGCAGGCCTTCGATGAAGTGCTCCGGCTCGCGCTGAACCGTGGGGACTCCGTCTGGGTGGAGGACCCTGGCTATCCCGGCGCCCGTCGCGCCGTGCTCGCCGCCGGAGGACGTCCGGTGCCCATCCCCGTGGATGGGGACGGACTCGATGTGGGCGCGGGCCTGACTCGCGCGCCTCGGGCCCGGGTCGCGCTGGTGGCTCCTTCGCACCAATACCCGCTGGGCGTCACGCTGAGCCTGGCGCGGCGGATGGCGCTGCTTCGGTGGTCCGAACGCACCCGCTCGTTGATCATCGAGGACGATTACGACAGCGAGTTCCGGCACCGCGGCCGTCCCCTCACCGCGCTCCAGGGACTCGATGACGTCGGCTGCGTGGTCTACGTGGGCACGTTCAGCAAGTCGATGTTCCCCGGCCTGCGCCTGGGCTTCCTCGTCGTGCCGTCCTCGCTCGTGGACATCTTCTCCGCCGCACGCGCCACATCGCCCGCGCCCGCCTCCACGCTGGAGCAGGCCGCGCTCGCCAGGTTCCTCGCGGAGGGCCACTTCGCCCGTCACCTGCGCCGCATGCGCGCGGCCTATCGGGAGCGCGGTGAGGCCCTGCTTGATGCGCTGGTCGCTGAAGGCTCGGGTGTCCTGGCGCCACGTCCGTGTGACACAGGCATGCAGCTGTGCGCGTCCCTTGCTGCGCCGCTGTCCGACCTGCGCGTCCGCGACGAGGCGGCGCGTCTGGGCGTGGAGGTCGCCGCCCTGTCCGATTACTTCCTCGGCAGGCGAAGGGACGCAGGCCTCGTATTCGGCTTCGGTGGCGTGCGCCCGGACGACATGCGCACCGGGACACGAGCCCTGGCCCGGGCAATCGAAGCCGCGCGCCGCCGCGACCTCCGCACCTCCCCACCGCACCCGAGAGGACTTCCCCGATGAGCGACTCCCTCCCCGTGAAGCCCTGACCCACGAGATGGGTCCGGACGGCGAGCAGTGGAAGGACAGCACCGAGAAGGGGTGGTCCAAGATGCTGGGTAGGCTGGACACGTGGCTGTACGAGGCTCCGGCCATCGCCCAGTAGCGCTGACATCCCTTCCCGGGCGCGGGCCGTCTACGATGGCGCCATGACCTGGCGTTCCCTCTTCCTCTCGCTGGTGCTGCTGTCCGCATGCGGGCAGCGGCGCAGCGACCCCGCCCGCGTGGCGGAGGACCTGATGCGCCCCGCGCCCTTGGGAGCCTTCGCCGCGGGCACGCCTCCGGTCTCCACGGAGGACTGCACGGTGCGCACGGCGAAGCAGTGCTTCGACCAGGCGCTCACGCTGCTGGCCACGAACGCGCAGGGCCCGGAGCGGCTGCGCGCGTTGTCGCTGATGGGCAAGGCCTGTGACGGGCAGGTGAAGGACGCCTGCTCCTGGCTGTCCCAGCACGTGAAGGAGCCCCGGCGCGTGCGCGGCGGCCCACCGGACGACCCCGTGTTCCAGGAGGCCTTCGAGCACTGGCGCGAAGGCCGCAAGCACCACGTGCGCGTGACGTGCCGGCTGGTGCAGGGCGGCGTGCCCCAGCAATGCGAGGTGCGGGAAGCGACGCTGCCCCCGGACCTGCTGGCGCAGGCGCTCGCCAGCATCCAGGCTTCGCGCTACGTGCTGCCCACCCTCGACGGAGAGCCCTTCGAATGCGACTGGACCATCGTCATCAAGTGACGCGGATGTGGCCCGTGCTGGCCCTGTCGCTGCTCACCGGCTGCTTCGCCGGCACCGTGCACCGGGGCCCGGTGACGGACCACTTCGACGGCGAGTCGTTCCAGAACATTGGCGACGCGCCGAAGCTGTCTCCGCTCACGCTGATAGCGGCCGTGATGGAGGAGAGGCGCGGCCCCTGGCGCGACTACGCGGAGGAGCCCGCCGGCCCGAAGCCGCCGGAGCGCGTGGGCCCGGGCGAGCTGCGCGTGACGTTTATCGGCCACGCCACGGTGCTGCTCCAGGCGGACGGGGTGAACGTGCTCACGGACCCCATCTATTCGGAGCGGGCGAGCCCCGTGTCCTTCGTGGGCCCCAAGCGCGTGAGGCCGCCGGGCATCCGCTTCGAGGACCTGCCGCCCATCGACATCGTGGTGGTGAGCCACAACCACTACGACCACATGGACCTGCCCACGCTGCGGCAATTGGAGGCCGCGCACCATCCGCTCTTCCTCGTGGGCCTGGGCAACCGCGAGCTGCTCATGGATGAGGGCTTCCAGCGCGTGGAGGAGCTGGACTGGTGGCAGTCCGCGAAGAGTGGTCCCCAGGCGTTGAAGGTGTGGGCGGTGCCCGCGCAGCACCGGTCGAACCGGGGACTGACGGACCAGGAGGAGACGCTGTGGGCGGGTTATGTGCTGGAGACGTCCGGAGGCCCGGTGCTCTTCGCTGGCGACACGGGGCTGGGGCCGCACTTCGACCGCATCGCGGAGCGCTTCGGGTCCATGCGCCTGTCGGTGCTGCCCATCGGCGCGTTCCGTCCGCGTGTACTGCATGCGGTGCACATGGGGCCGGAGGACGCGCTGAAGGCGCACCACGTGCTGCGCTCGGGCACGTCCGTGGCGATGCACTACGGCACCTTCCCCATGGCGTGGGATGGCCAGGACGAAGCGAGGTACCTGCTGTTGCGGCTCTTGCTGAAGGAGGAGGTACGGCCGCGCTTCTGGGCGCTCGGCTTCGGCGAGGGCCGGGACGTGGCGCCGCTGACAGCCGGGAGTGATGGACGGGCTGATGCCGGACGCTGAAGGCGCGGTGCCGCCGGAGGTGGAGGCGAAGGAGAAGATGGACCGGGCGCGCGCGTGCATCCGCGCGGGGGAGCTGGAGGAGGCGATTCCGCTCTGTGACGAGGTGTACCGGCGCTTCACGTTGTCGAAGGTGCCGGCGCTCCAGCTCCAGGTGGCTCGGGCGTTGGGGCACCGGGGCGCGGCCATCGCGGAGCAGGGGATGTTCAACGAAGCGCTGGTCCACTTCGACGAGGTGGAGCGCCGCTTCTGGAGCCCGCGCAGGCAGGAGCTCTGGGAGGGCGTCGCGTGGGGGATGCTGTACCGGGCCCGCGTGCTCCTGGAGATGGACCGGGAGGACATGAGCAGCAACTGGCTGGAGCGGATGCTGAGCCGCTTCAAGGCGTTCGCGCAGCGGCCCGACCTGCGCATCCCGGTGGAGATGGCGCGAACGGCGGTGGTCGCCGCGCACAACCAGGGGCTGCGCTTCGAAGAGGCGCTGAGCCAGTCCGAGGCGCTCCTGAAGGAGTACGACGGAAACACCGAGCCGTTCCTGGTGGAGCAGACCGCGTCGGCGATGTTGGGGCGAGCCGTCGCGCTTCAGGGCCTGGGGCACGTGGACGAAGCGCTGGAAGCGTTCGACGAAGTGGACGTGCGCTACTGCGAGGACACGGACCCGAGGATGCGAGCCCTGGTCTCCACCGCGCTCATGGGAAGGGCGCTCGTGTTGCTCAGGGAGGAGTTCCTCCCGGAGGCCCTGGGCGCGCTCGACGCCATCCTCGAACACGCGGGCCCGAACCCGGGACGGCGTCTGCTGGAGCCCGTGAACTTCGCGAAGTTCCACCGCGAGGTCGTCGAGCGTGAGCTGCAACTCGAACGCGAGCGGGCCGCGCGCAGGCCGAAGCCTCGCTAACCCGGAGGCGGAAGGGATTTCCAGAGCCAGCCCAGCCGCAGGTCCCGCTCTTCGAAGGGCGGGGCACGGATGAGGTCATCCTCCTCGCCGTAGACGCCCACCTCCACCCAGAGGCCATCCCGCAGCTCGCTCACGGTGAGCGTGCGCGCGTCCAGGTCCACGAACCACAAGTGCTTGATGCCGATGCGTGCGTAGAACGGCCGCTTGATGCGTGTGTCGTAGGCCCGCGTGGAAGGTGAAAGGATTTCACACGCCCAGTCAGGGACGTCCGTCCACTGCCCTTGGGGCATCAGGGGCACCCGTTCGCGCCGCCAGCCTGCGAGGTCGGGACTGAGTTCTGGAGAGCCGCCCACCCGGATGCCGGGCTCTGCCATCAGCCACCAACTGCCCGGCCCTTCACGGTTCAACTGGAATGCATCATCCAGCTCCCGGAGGAGCCTGTACTCGAAATGGCCATGCGCGGCGAGCGGCCGCGCATGCGTGTACATCGTCCCATCGATGATCTCGCCTACCACGCCCTCGGGCAGAGCTTCGATGTCAGCGAAGGTCGCAGGACCATCGAGTGGTTTCGCGCCATAGGCCATGCCCGAAGTGTGGGGTTGGCAGCACGGTCTGACAAGCAGGCCGGGCGGGCGCTCAGGACGCATCAGTAACCGGCCACCACTCGCCGAGCCGCAGCTCGATGGCGTCGAACGGTGCCGCGCGGATGATGTCGTCCTCGCCGTACACGCCCATCTCCACCCAGCGCCCATCGTGCAGCTCGCTCACGGTGAGTGTGCGCACCTCCAGGTCGATGAACCACAGGTGCTGGACGCCGATGCGCGCGTAGAACGGCCGCTTGATGCGCTGGTCATACGCCCGCGTTGACGGCGACAGGATTTCGCAGACCCAGTCTGGTGCGATCTTGCACCTTCCGCCGGGAAGCACGGGCACTCGCTCGCGCCTCCATCCTGCGAGGTCCGGACTGAACTCCGGCGCTCCCTCCACCTGGATGCCCGGCTCCACCAACACCCACCAACCGCCCGGGCCATTCTGGCCGCGCTGGAAGGGGCCTCGCAGCCCTTCAATCAGTGCACCCATCAGGTCCATATGCCCGGCCCGGGGCCGCGCATGCGTGTACAACGTTCCATCGATGATCTCGCCCACCACGCCCTCGGGCAGGGCCTCGATGTCCGCGAGGGTCGCCGGACCCCCGAGTGGTTTCGCGCCATAGGCCATGCCTGGAGTGTGGAGTTACCTCCACCGTCTGACAAGCAGGCGCCGGGACCGTCAGTCCGGCTGCGCGATGATCAACGTCTGCAATGGCAGATGCCGGATGGGCCGCGTGCTCTGCACCTTGAAACCCGCGTCATCCAGGAATCCCTCGACCTCCGCGGGCGTGTACGACGCCGCTCCGGACGTGAGGAAGTAGTGCAACCCGATGAGCGGCGCGGACGTCCCTTGCGTGTCCCGCTCCTCGCGCAGGTACTCCAGCACCGCCAGCGTTCCGCGGGACACCATGGCCCCGCGCACGCGCCGCAGGAGCGCCACGTTCTGCGCGGGCGTCAGGTG
This sequence comes from Corallococcus sp. AB045, assembly GCF_003668895.1. Classification (NCBI taxonomy): domain Bacteria; kingdom Pseudomonadati; phylum Myxococcota; class Myxococcia; order Myxococcales; family Myxococcaceae; genus Corallococcus; species Corallococcus sp. AB045. Next base: position 11,487 of record NZ_RAWN01000167.1, on the reverse strand, counting down.
GTGCATCACCTGGAACAGCAGCGCGCCGTCATACGGCCCGCCCAGCTCCGCGTTCAGCACGTCCCCTTCCTTGTGTGTCACCCGGTGCGACAGCCCCGCCTGGGCGATGATGTCCCGCCCCACGCGCACGCTGCCCTCCAGGTCCACCACCGTGGCCTTCAGCCCCCGGTGCATCCGGCACAGCTCCGCCGCGTACCAGCCGTGCGCGCCGCCCAGGTCCAACAGGTGCCTCGCGCCTCGGGGCAGGGGAATGGCCGCCGCCACCTCCGGCGAGGCCAGCCGCGCCAGCTGGTACATGGCCTGGATGTAGTCGCGCCAGCGCGGGTCGTCCGGAGCGAACTGGTGGATGTCCACCGACTGCCCGCTCTTCACCGCGGTCTCCAGCTGCCCCCACCAGTCCCACTGCGCGTAGTTGAACTCCAGGAACGCCGTGATGGCCTGCGGCGAGCGCGGGTCCAACCACCGCCGCGCCCGGGGCGCCAGTCGGAAGCGGCCCCGGCTCAGCTCCACCACCTCGCAGGCGATGAGCGCTTCCAGCAGCGCCCGCATGCCTTCCGTGCTCGTCTTGAGCCGCGCCGCCAGCGCCTCCGCCGTCGCCGCGCCGTCCGCCAGCGCCGCGTAGACGCCCAGCCTGGCCCCGGCCATCAGCGTCCGCGACGCCATCATCCCGAAGAAGGCGTGCGCCAGGGGCTGCGGCGCCAGGTTGAGGAAGTCCGCCACCCGCTCCAGGAGGTTGGTTGCCTTCAGGCCCAGCCGCATCGCGCGTCGCTCCTTGGAGTGGGGGGAGTGGGGCCTGCCGGGGCTACCGGCGGCGCCGCGAGCCTGCCACGGCGGCCACGCCCAGCACCATCAGCGCCGCTTGCGGGCCCAGCAGACAGCCCTGCGTCTCCGCCTGGCGGATGCCGGTGTACTTGCACTTGCCCGCGTTGCAGCTGAAGCGCGGCGCGCAGTCGCTGGTGCTGCGGCAGTCCGTGGGCACGCGGCCGGTGTTGTCGTCCCCTTCCGGCGAGTTCGGATCGTCCGGCTGACCCGCGTCCTGCTGCGGGCCCTCCTGCGCCAGGACCGCCATGGGGGAGAACAGGAGGAGCCCGGCCAGGAGCCCTGCCGGGGAGATGCGGGCGAGAAGGGAGGACATGAGGCGGGGGACACCCTAACGCTCCAGCGGGGCGCTTGCATCCATCGTCTGAAGCGGGCGGCCTTCCGGGGTTCCCTGGAAACGCTGGCCGCCCCGGCGTCCGAATCTGCTACGGTCCCCCCGCGATGGCGCCTCGAATCCTCGTCGTGGACGACAACCAGGAGCTCCTCTCCCTCCTCACGCAGCTGTTCGAGGACGCCGGGTATGAGGTGGTGGGCGCCAGCCGTGGCAAGCAGGCCATCGAGGCCGCCCGCGCCCAGCCCCCCGGCTGTGCTGTCTTGGACATCCTGTTGCCGGACATGATGGGCTACCACCTGGCGGACACGCTGCGGAAGGACAACCCCCAGCTGCCGCTGCTCTTCATCACCGGCGTCTTCAAGGGCGGCAAGCACGCCACCGAAGCGCGCCAGAAGTACCAGGCCGCCGGCTACTTCGAGAAACCCTTCGAAGCCCAGAAGCTGCTGGAAGCGGTGGCCAAGGTGCTGCCCGCGGAGAAGAAGGTCCCCGCCGCCTCCATGGCCGACGCCTTCGAGGTGGAGCTGGACATCGACGTGGAGGAGGAGGGCCCGCAGGACGCCATGGAGCTGACCGGCCGCATCAAGGTCACCGGCGGCGGCAACCTCACGGCCGAAATCCGCGGCGCCAACCTCACCGCCACGCCCATGCAGAAGGTGTCCACCACCCAGGTGCGGCCCCCCACGCCGGGCCGCCCGCCGGATCCGCTGCCGGTGGGCGCGGGCGCTCCGGGCAGCCGCCGGGGCGAGCTGAGGGACAACCTGCCCTCGCTGCTCACCGCCTTCTACCTGTCGCGCGAGACGGGCGAATTGGGCGTGCAGCGCGGCAAGGTGAAGAAGGTCGTCTACTTCGAGAACGGCACCCCGGTGTTCGCGCTCTCCAACCTGCTGGCGGACCGCTTCGGGCAGTTCCTGGTGCGCGTGGGGAAGATCAAACCCGAGCAGCTCCAGGACGCGTCCGCCGTCGCCGCGCAGAGCCACCGGCGCACCGGTGACGTGCTGGTGGAGCGCTCCCTGCTCAAGGACACCGAGCGGCTGTACTACGTGGGCCAGCAGGTGAAGGCCATCATCTACTCGGTCTTCTCCTGGGAGGAGGGCACGTACGTGATGAGCTTCAAGGAGAAGGCCTCCTCGGAGTCCATCAAGCTGGACGTGCACCCGGCGAACCTCATCGTCCGGGGCATCAAGAAGCTCTACAAGCCGGAGCGCCTGCGCCGCCTGCTCCAGCCCGAGGACCGGCTCATCCCCGCCGTCGCTCCCGCCTACGGCCTCAACGAGGTGGAGCTGGAGCGCTGGGAGGCGGAGCTGCTGCCGAAAATCGACGGCAACCGCGTGGTGGCGGAGCTGCTCGCGTTCGCCAACCGCCCGGAGCACGTCGTCTACGGCTTCCTGGTGTCGATGATGGCGCTGGGCATCCTGGACAAGCGCTCGTAGCGCTTCCGGTGCCGGAAAGCGGGCCTGGGGTGCTTCCGGGCCCGGCTCTTCAGACGAGCCGCGAGCCGATCCAGAACAGGCCCAGCGCGCCGGAGCCCAGCGCCACGCCGCGCTGGATCCACACGCTGATGCGCGCGTTGACCCGCGACAGGCCCTCCGCGAACAGCAGGCCCACCGCGCCCATGCCAATGAGGATGCCCAGCGCGAAGCCGGGCAGGTACGTCCACGCGGACAGGCTCATGCTGCCGCCCACCAGCAGCGGGGGCAGCGCGATGAGCAGCGACCGCACGCCGCTCACGGCCATGAAGGCACCGGCCGCGGTGCTCACGGTGTGCACGTGCTCGTGCGGCTCTCGGTCGTGACCGGGAAGGTGCGGGTGGCCGTGGTCCAGGCTGTGCGGGAAGAGCAGGGCGGTGACGGCCAGCGCCACCAGCACCGCGCCGCCAAACACCTCCGCCCACCGCTCGAAGGTCTCCGACAGGCCCACGCCCGCGACGAGGCACACCGCCGCGATGCCGCCCAGCATGGCCGCGTGGCCCAGGGCGAAGCGCAGCGCCGTCATGATGGCGACGCGGCGACGGCCGCCGCCCAGGGTGCCGAGCGTGGCCATGGCGGCGCAGTGGTCCGGCCCCAGGGCGTGGAGCAGGCCTTGGGACAGGCCGAGCAGGAAGGCGAGCAGGATGGGAGCCACGACGGCGCACCCTAGCCGTGGTTTAACCCTGTGGCCAGCAGGAGGACGTCCCACACCATGCGCATTGCCCATCCCCGAACTTCCGCCGCGCTGCTGCTCGCGGGTCTGCTCGCGCTGTCGGGCTGCTCCACCGACCCCGGTCCGGAGCAGCTGAAGAAGGCCGAGGATCGCTACCAGGAGCTGATCAACCAGAAGCTCCCCGCCCAGGACCCGGCGTGGACGGAGGTCGCCGCCCAGTTCGAGGCCGTCCCCAAGGACTCCAAGGCCCGCCCGGAGGCCGACAAGCGCCTGGCCGCGCTGAAGGCCGCGCAGGAGAAGGTTCCGCCGCGCCCCCTGGCCCGGCCCGGTGCGACGGGGCGCGGGGCCAGCGACGTGGAGGCCAAGCGCGCCGCGTGTGAATCGCTCGCGAAGAAGATGGGCGAGGCCCGCACGGACGCGACGCGCAACATGCTGCGCAAGGTGCTGGAGGGCTGCCAGGTGGACCTGGTCAAGCTGGAGGCCCACGACCACCCGCCGGGCGAAGAGGTCCATCCGCCGGGCGAAGGCGCGCGCTGAAGTCCCTGGCGCACGCGTGGAGTTGAGAAGCCCCCGGGGTCTGGGTATGGAGCCGACGCATGCCCATGCCCCAAGCAGGTGACAAGGCCCCCGGCTTCTCGCTCCCCGACCAGAGCGGCGCCACCGTCTCCCTCTCGCAGTTCAAGGGGCGGCACGTCGTCCTCTACTTCTATCCGAAGGACGCGACCCCCGGCTGCACCACGGAGGCGTGCGACTTCCGCGACGAGCACTCCGCGCTGGTGAAGGCCGGCGCGGTGGTGCTGGGCGTGTCGCCGGACAGCGTCGCGTCCCACCAGAAGTTCGCCACGAAACAGGGGCTGCCGTTCTCGCTCCTGGCGGATCCGGACCACGCGCTGGCGGACGCGTACGGCGTGTGGGGGGAGAAGTCCCTCTATGGCCGCAAGTTCATGGGCCTCATCCGCGCGACCTTCCTCATTGGCCCGGACTCAAAGGTCGTCCGCGTGTGGCCCAAGGTGAAGGTGGCCGGCCATGTCGCGGAGGTCCTGGCCACGCTCCAGGGCGGGTCGTCCTCCGACGCGGCTCCGCCCCCCAAGAAGGCTCTGGCGAAGGCTCCGGCGGCGAAGAAGGCCTCCGCGGCGGAGGCGAAGCCGGCGACTGTCAAGAAACCGGCGGCGAAGAAGGCTCCTGCGGCGAAGGGCGCGGTCCGGAAGGGCGCTCGCGCCTGAAGTGGGGCGGGCGCCGGTGCACTCCTGGCGGGACAGGGAGGCCGGGACCGTGTATTCCTGCGCCCCGTGGCTGGCTCCTCTCTTCCCGAGCGGGGCCGGCCGTTCACGATGAAGCCCTGTCGGCCCTTGGGTCGGACAGCGGGCGGCCGGCAGGGCCTGCCCTCGGGTGGATGCCCGGTGGTGGGCGAGAACGGCATGACCATTCCTCGGGGATGGCGGAGACGATGAACATGCGCGAGCGAGGCATTCAGCGGTGGATGGGGGCGGCGGCGCTGGCGGCGGGCGTGCTCTTGGGCACGGCCTGTGGCGGGCTGCCGGAGACGGGCGGCAAGCAGCCGGATGAGTCGCGGGGCAATGCCTTCGCGCAGCGTGGGACGCAGCCGGAGGCCGTCTACAACGTGGCCGAGCAGCAGGGGCATGAGAACCCCGCCGACGCGCACCACGGTGACGCGGCCGCGAAGCTGCCTCCCCACGTGCTGACGGTGGACCGGGGCTACAACTCCTCCATCGATAAGATCGGCTCCAGCATCGACCCTCGCACGCCGGAGAAGTCGGGCAAGGCCAACAACTCCAAGTGGGACGACGCGGGCGGCATGATGGCGCACCGCTACGGCGTGCTCGGCGGGGCGACCTATTCGCCCGCGGCCGAAGGGCTGGGCGGCTGGAACGTCTCCACCGCGAACGGGCTCACGCGCGGCTTCGAGGCGCCCTACTCCTACGTCAGCCCGCCCGTCTACCTGCAGGACCGGTAGTCGGACGGAAGTCCCAAGGATGCCCGTCGGCCAGCGTGCCAGCGGGCGTCCGTGCTCCGGCCCCGCCACTCCCGGTGGGGCGCCGGGGTGGCCACTCCTTCTGTCGAGGCCATGACGGCTTCTGGAGGGAGCAGGCCATGCACTCACGAAGACTTCATCACTGGACGCTGGTGGCGGTGTGCGCCGCGACGGCCGCGCTGGTCGGCCCCGGCTGCAACCGTGACAAGCCCACGATGCCTCGCGCGGGGAGCCGCTACGAGGGCGTCGCCAACACGCAGCAACCCGCGCCGCCGGGAACGGGTGGCTCGGGCGCCACCACGCCCACGGACGCGAAGGGGTCACCGCTGAAGCCGCAGCCCGCCGGGGCCCAGGGCCTGCAAAACCAGATTGGCGCGCCCGGCTTCACCACGCCGCAGGAGCCGGTGCCTGGAGACCGGGGCGGGGCCCTCCGCTTCCAGGGCCCCATGGGCCAGGGCTCCGAGCTGGGCTCCAGGCACGCCACCCACTAACGCGACGCGAGCATGACCTCCGTGGGGTCCTTGCCGGTGAACGCACTGGCGAGGCCCTCGGCCAGCGCGCGGTGCTCCGCGTCGCCCAGCGTGGCGAGCCGGTCCTCGGCGGGATGCGCGAAGCGGGCGGCGAGCGCGTCCAGGCGCCGGTGCGCTTCGGTGATGCGCTCGCGCGGGACGCGGCCGGACTCCACCGCCTTCACCAGCGCTTCGATGGCGGTGCGCTGCACGTCCGCCTTGTGGCACACGAGGAACAGGTCCACGCCCGCGAGTGTGCCCTGCACCGCGGCCTCCGCCACGGAGTAGTGGTCCGCGATGGCCTTCATCTCCAGGTCGTCGCTGACGACCACGCCGTCGAAGCCCAGCTCCTTGCGGAGCAGGTCGTGCAGCGCGCTGTGGCTCATGGTGGCAGGGACGCCCTGCTCCAGCGCGTCGAACAGCACGTGCGCCGTCATCAGCGACGCGAGCCCCGCCTTCGCGAAGGCCTGGAACGGCACCAGCTCCACGCGGCGCAGGCGCTCCAGGTCGTGCGGCAGCTTCGGCAGGGTGAGGTGACTGTCCGTCGTCGTGTCGCCGTGGCCGGGGAAGTGCTTCCCGCAGGACGCCACGCCGCCGGCCTCCAGTCCCTTCGCGAGCGCCACGCCCAGCCGGCCCACCTCCACCGGGTCGCGGCTGAAGCTGCGGTCGCCAATCACGGGGTTGGCCGGGTTGGTGTCCACGTCGAGCACGGGCGCGAAGTCCCAGTCGAAGCCCACGGCGCGCAGCTCGTGCGCGAGCAGCCGGCCCACGCGCTCGGCCAGGGCTTCGTCGCCGCGCTGTCCCAGCTCACGCATGGGAGGCAGGGCGGTGAAGGGCTCACCGCGAAGGCGCGCCACCCGGCCGCCCTCCTGGTCCACGGAGAGGATGAAGGGCCGGCCCGCGCGCGTCTTGATTTCACGGCACAGCGCGGCGGTCTCCGCCGCGGTGCCCACGTTGCGCTTGAAGAGGATGGCGCCGTAGATGCCGTCGTCCATCAGCGCCGCGAGGTCGGCGTCGATGCGGGTGCCAGGGAAGCCCACCATGAAGAGGCGGGCGCAGTCGCGATAGAGGGCGGAAGCAGGGCTCACGGCCGCGCAGTGTGGCAGAGCCCGCCGCCCATGGGGCACTGCGTGCGCATCCCGAGCGTCGGCTGCCTGTCAGGGCACGGGCCGGGCCGGCCCTCAAGCTTCCGGGCTGGGCCCCCCGCCAGCGGCGCCCCGTACAAACCTGTCCGACAGTCGGACAGGTTCTGAAGACCGAGGCCGGCAGGGGCGCTGGCCCAGCCGGGCGGAGAAAACCTGTCGGACAGTCGGACAGCTCTGGAGGACCGTGACCGGGATTGCTCCCGCCGCAGCCGGGCGGCGGAAACTGGTCGGACAGTCGGACAGGTCTTGAGGAAGCGTGGCCGAGAAGGGGCTCCCGCCGCAGCCGGGCGGCGGAAACTGGTCGGACAGTCGGACAGGTTTTGAGGAAGCGTGGCCGGGAAGGGGCTCCCGCCGCAGCCGGGCTGCGGAAACTTGTCCGACAGTCGGACAGGTTTTGAGGAAGCGTGGCCGAGAAGGGGCTCCGGTTCAGCCGGGCTGCGGAAACCTGTCGGACAGGGTGGAAGACCGGGGTTGAGGGCCGTTCGCTCCGACCGGTGGAGACCTGTCCGACTGTCGGACAGGTTTTGGAGCAGCGTGGCTGGGGGCGGAGCTACTTCCGGAGCAGGGTGCCCTCGAAGAAGAACGCCAGGCACGCGGCCAGGATGAGCCACGTCCACAGCGGCACCGCGGGCTTGTCCGCGTCCCCCGTGGAGGCCTTCACCGTGTCCTCGCCGAAGTAGGCCGTCAGCGTGTCCGGTGGCACGCGCGTCAAATCGCTCTCCGCCGGGTCCAGCGTGGCGGCGAAGTCCAGCGCGGCCACCGGCTTCCCATCCGCGCCCAGCACCGCGTGCACGCCCGGCTCCACCGTGGGGCCCGCCACGAACGAACCGTCCGGCTGTGCCTTCACCGGCAGCTCGCTGCCATCCGGCGCGCGCACGCCCGCCACCTTCTGCGTTCCCTCCGGGCGCAGCGTCACAGTCTCACCCACGCGCACGCGCACCTCCTCGCGCTCCTCCAACGAGCCCGTGAGGTACGCGGCGAAGCGCTGCATCAGCGGCAGGAAGCTCGTGCGGATGGCGAAGTCGCTCCAGTCGCGGTCCACCGTGCTGGTGAACAGCGCCACGCGCCCCTTGCCCCGGCGCGCCACCGCCACCGCGGGTGCCCCGTCCTCGTACGTGGCCAGCACCTGACTGGTGCCCGGCGCGGACGGGCTGTCCGCCTCCAGCAGCATGTACTTGTAGAAGCGCGCCCCGATGAGCCCCTCCTCCGCGCGGCCCGTGAAGGGCGCGAACAGCGGATGGTCCACCTTCACCTGCGCCAGCTTCGCCGTCTTCGTCTCCGCGTCCGGGTCCTCGCGCTCGGCGCTCGTGCGCACCAGGCGCAGGGGGCGCGGCAAGAGCGTGCCCAGCCGTGAGTTGTACGCCTCCGGGTTCACGTGGTCGCCCACGCTCACGAAGAGGCCGCCGCCGTTCTCCACGAAGGCCGCCAGCTTCCGTGCTTCCTCCTCGGACGGCGCCGTCGTGTTGAGCAGCAGCACCAGGTCGTACGCGCTGAAGTCCTCGCGCAGCCCCACCTCCGCGTCGCGCACCGCCACGTCCACCGGCGAGCCCGGCGACGTGAGCGCCGCGTCCACGAAGAAGGCCTCGTCCCGGTAGCGCGTCGCGTGCGGCGAGCCGTTCACCACCAGCGCCTTCAGCCCACGCGGCACCGGCAGCACGAAGGACCGCCGGTCGTCCTCCGCCAGCGCGTCCGGCGCGAGCGTCACCTGGCCCACCACCGTGCCGCCCTGCGGGAAGCGCACCGTCAGCGTCTTCTGCGTCGTGCCACCCGCGGGCACGTCCACGAAGCCCTTGGCTAGCGTGGACTCGCCCACGCGCACCGCGGCCTCCAGGTCCTTGGCCGGCGTCGCGCCGAAGTTTCGCACCGTGAAGGTGAACTGGTACGCGCGCGGCCCCGCCTGCAGCGCGGGCTCCACCCGCAGGTCCACCAGCGCGTGGTTGTCCAGCGACTCGCGTCCGGACGCCACGTCGCGCAGCACGACCTCCGGCTTCACCATCGTGCCCGTGGGCCCCTTCACCGTGGGCGGCGGCGCTTCCAACCGGAAGCCGGAGACCGTCATGTCGGAGACCACCACCAGGCGCTTGCCCGGCATCGGGTTCTCCTCCAGCGACCGCGCGGCCATGTCCAGGCAGCGCGACAGGTCCGCCGTGCCGTAGGTGGGCTTCGCCTCGTCCACCAGCGCGCGCAGCCGCGCCCGGTCGAAGCCCGGCGGCGGGGGCGCTTCCGGTGACGCCGTGCACACCATCACCGTGGCGGGCTCCTCCGGCAGCAGGTCCTTGAGCGCGTCGCGCGCCTCGTCGCGGCCCTTCTCGAAGTTCGACGTGCCGTCCGACCAGCGCATGGACAGCGATGCGTCCAGGATGACCGCCGTGGCCGCCGGCCCGCGCGTCACCGTGGCCGCCTGCGCGTCGCGGGTGAACTCCGGCCGCGCCAGCGCGATGGGAATCGCCAACAGGATGAGCGTGCGCAGCGCGTACAGGAGCAGCCGCTTCAGCTTGAGCCGGCTCGCCGTGCGCTTCTGGCTGCGCAGCACGAACGCGAGCGGCCCGAACGGATGCGCCCGCGGCCGGCGCCGGTCGAACAGGTGCACCAGCACGGGGATGAGCGCACCCAGCGCGCCCAGCAGGAACCACGGGTTGCCGAACGTCACCGGCGCCTCCCTCGGCGTCCAAGGAAGCGCAGCAGCACCTCATCCAGCCGCTCGTCCGTGCGCACCAGCTCGTAGTCCACGTCCGCCTCGGCGCACTTCGCCTTCACGTCCGCGAGGAACGCGCCGAACTCCTCCAGGTAGCTCTGCTTGATTTCGCGCGGGTTCACCTCGATGCGGCCCTCGCCCTCCATGTCCAGGAAGAGCGTGGGGTCGTCGAAGGGGAACGTCAGCTCCGCGGGGTCCACCAGGTGGAACACCGCCACGTCGTTCTTGCGCTGCCGCAAGGCCAGGATGCGCTTGAGCGCCTCCTGCCGTTCATCCAGCAGGTCCGACAGCACGATGACCGTGGAGCGCCGGGGCAGCACCTCCGCGAGATGATCCGCCGCGCTGCCCAGGTCCGTGGGGCCCTTGGCTTCCGTGTGCTCCAGCGCGTCCAGCAGCACGTTGAGGTGGCCGGCGGAGGCGCGGGGCGGCACGTCCTTGAACGCGCCGCCCACCATGACGGCCAGGCCCGCCGCGTCCTGCTGGCGCACGAGCAGGTAGCTGAGCGCGCCCGCGAGCGTCTTGGCCACCTCCAGCTTGGACATCGCGCCGCTCTGGTAGCCCATGGACGCGGACGCATCCACGACCATCACCGAGCGCAGGTTCGTCTCATGTTCGAAGCGCTTGACGTAGTACTTGTCGAACTTGCCGTAGGCCTTCCAGTCCAGGTGGCGCAGCTCGTCGCCGGGGGCGTACTCCTTGTGCTCGGCGAACTCCACGCTCTGGCCCTGATGGGGGCTCTTGTGGAGGCCGGACAGCACGCCCTCCATCACGGCGCGGGCGCGCAGCTTCACGCCCTGGAGGCGGGACAGCGTCTGGGCGTCGAGCAGCGCCATGGGTGGACGCGCCTAGCCCTTCACCACCGTGAGGAGCTGGTCGATGAGCTTCACGGACGTGATGCCTTCGCTCTCCGCGGTGAAGTTGGGCAGCACGCGGTGGCGCAGCACGGGCCTCGCCAGCGCCCGCACGTCCTCCACCGTGGCCACGAAGCGGCCGTTGAGGATGGCGCGCGCCTTGGCCGCGAGCACCAGGTACTGGCTCGCGCGGGGACCCGCGCCCCAGGACACGTTCTTCGCCACGAAGTCCGGCGCGCCCGCTTCCTTGGGACGCGTGTGGCGCACCAGCTCCACCGCGTAGCGCACCACGTGGTCCGGCACCGGCACGCGGCGCACCAGCTCCTGGAGGGCGAGGATGCGCTCGGGGGAGAGAATCTTCTCCAGCTTCGGCGGCGCGCCGGCGGTGGTGCTCTTGACGATCTGCACCTCCTCCTCGGCGGTGGGGTAGCCCACGTCCACCAGGAACATGAAGCGGTCCAGCTGCGCTTCCGGGAGGGGATAGGTGCCCTCCTGTTCGATGGGGTTCTGCGTCGCGAAGACGAGGAAGGGCAGCTCCAGCGGGTACGTGCGGCCACCGGCGGTGATGCGGTACTCCTGCATGGCCTGGAGGAGCGCGGCCTGCGTCTTGGGCGGCGTGCGGTTCACCTCGTCCGCGAGGATGATGTTCGCGAACAGCGGCCCCTGCATGAAGCGGAAGGAGCGGCGGCCCGTGGTCTTGTCCTCTTCCAGGATGTCCGTGCCCGTGATGTCCGATGGCATCAGGTCCGGCGTGAACTGGATGCGGTTGAAGGACAGGTTGAGCACGTCCGCCAGCGTGGAGATGAGCAGCGTCTTCGCCAGGCCCGGCACGCCCACGAAGAGGCAGTGGCCGCGGCTGAAGAGCGAAATCAGCAGGTGCTCCACCACGTCCCGCTGGCCGACAACGCGCTTTTCAATCTGCTCGACGATGGCGTTGCGGGCCTGGGCAAGCTCCTCGACGGCGCGCAGGTCCTCGGGGGTGGCGTCGGACGGGGGGAGAGG
>NZ_RAWN01000166.1:0-21388 GCF_003668895.1 Corallococcus sp. AB045 | reverse complement strand
GTCCGGCAGGATGCCCCGCTCCAGCATGGACACGAACGCACCGTCCCCCACGACGACGTGGTCCAACAGCTTCACCCCCAGGATGCCCGCCCCCCGCGCCAGGTGCTCGGTGAGCCCCACGTCCTGGACGCTGGGCTCCGGGTCTCCGGAAGGGTGGTTGTGCGCGAACACGATGGCCGTGGCCCGCGAGGAGAGCACCGCCGCGAATACCTCCCGCGGGTCCACCGGGCACGCGCTCAGCGTCCCTTCCGCCACCCGCGCGTCATGCACCAGCACGTTGCGCGGGTTGAAACACAGCACGTGGAACACCTCGCGCCGGAGCGCGCCCAGCGTGGGTGCCAGATACGCGTGCACCTCCTTCGGATTGCGCAGCCGGGGCCGCTTCTCCGAAGAGCGCTGCGCGCGCCTTCCCAGCTCCAGCGCCGCCAACAGCCGGGACGTGCGGGCCGGCCCCACGCCCCGCCGCGCGCACAAGACGCGCGGATCCTCCTGCACCAAGGCCTTGAGCCCGTCCCTCGCCACGCCGTCCGCCGCGTCCCCCAGCCCCTCCGTCCACAGGAGTCCCAACAACTCCAGGTCGGTGAGGGCCTCCGCGCCCAGGCGGAAGAGGCGCTCGCGCGCATCCCCCCGTCCCGCGCCTCGCGCCCTCACCGACCTGCCACCCGTGGCTTCCCCTTCGCCCGGCTCCGCCCACGCCTCTCCACCCTGTTCCATCCCGCCTCCGTCCACGCGACGGCGGGCTTGAGCAAGGCATGTGCCCTTCAGGCGCTACTCCTGGACGCCAGGGCAGGGCCCGTCCAGCAACGCGTGAAGAGGCCCCGTGGCGGGACGGACAGCGATGCTCCACTCGCACTCCTGGCGTGCGAGGAGCCAAGAAGCGCAGGGGCCGCTGGCTAGAAGCGGGAGATGGCGAAGAAGCCCTTGATCTTGTCGTTCGTCTCGCGGAGCCGCTCGCTCAGCGTGCGGACGAACGTCCAGAGAAGGACGTAGGCCAGGTCCTTGTCCGTGAACATCAGCTGGTCCAGCTTCGCGCGCTCGATGACCCACACCGTACAGGAGGTGTGGGCGATGGCGTCCGCCGAGCGGGGCGAATCCTCGATGACCGCCATCTCCCCGAAATACTGACCGGGTTCGAGGATGGCGAGCGCCTCCTCCCCGATGCCCGGCACGGATTTGGAAATGCGCACCTTGCCGTCGGCGAGGATGAACATGTCCTGGCCGGTGTCACCTTCGCGGAATAGGAAGGCTCCGGCCGGGTGCGACCGGGATTGGGCAATCCGGGCGACCTTGGCGAGCTGGCCCTGGGTCAATCCCTCGAAGAGCGCAACCTTCTTGAGGACAGCGGCATCCATGGGGTCCAGGTTCGTATCATGGCCAGGAAGGCGGCGTCTGTTACCGTCCGGGCCCGTCAACGTATGAGCGCAGGAGGCGCCGTGTCGCAGGACAAGATCCAGAAGGTCACCATCATCGGCTCGGGACCGGCGGGCTACACCGCCGCCATCTACGCGGCGCGCGCCAACCTGGAGCCCGTGGTGTTCGCCGGCGGCCCCACCCTGGAGCACCCGCAGCGCGTCCCGGGCGGCCAGCTCATGGTCACCACCGACGTGGAGAACTACCCCGGCTTCCCGGAGGCCATCACCGGTCCGGAGCTGATGGAGCGCTTCCAGAAGCAGGCGGAGCGCTTCGGCACCGTCATCCACATGGAGAACGTCACCAAGGTGGACTTCTCCAAGCGGCCCTTCCTGCTGGAGAGCGAGAGCGGCATGCAGGTGCGCTCGGAGACGGTCATCATCTCCACGGGCGCCACCGCCAAGTGGCTGGGCGTCAAGGGCGAGGACACCTACAAGAACCGCGGCGTGTCCGCGTGCGCCACCTGTGACGGCGCCTTCTTCAAGAAGCAGGACGTGCTGGTGGTGGGCGGCGGCGACACGGCCATGGAAGAGGCCACGTACCTGGCGAAGATCGTCAACCACGTCACGCTCATCCACCGCCGCGACTCGCTGCGCGCGTCCAAGGTGATGCAGGAGCGCGCGCTCAACAACCCGAAGATCTCCTTCATGTGGGACTCCGCCGTGGAAGAGGTGGTGGGCGACGGGAAGGGGATGACGGGAGCCGTGGTGCGCAACGTCAAGACGGGCGACAGCAAGTTGGTGAACGCGCACGGCCTGTTCGTGGCCATTGGCCACACGCCGAACACGGAGCTGTTCCAGGGCATCCTGGAGACGCACCAGAGCGGCTACCTGAAGACGATTCCGGGCAGCACGCGCACCAACGTCGAGGGTGTCTTCGCCTGCGGCGACGTGCAGGACAGCTACTACCGCCAGGCCATCACCGCGGCGGGCACGGGCTGCATGGCCGCCATCGACGCGGAGCGCTGGCTCATCGAGCACGGCGAGTAGTCCCTCCTCCTTTCCGTCCCAAGCGAGACGACACGCGCATGAAGACGAAGCAGAAGACAGTGGCGGTGCACGCGGGCTCCCGGCTCACCGGGAGCAAGGCCGTGCCCGTCATGCCGCCCATCTTCCCGGCGGCGGTGAACTGGTTCGACAGCAGCGACGACCTGTCCGACGCGCTGGATGGAAAGGACTACGCCTACGCCCGCATCAGCGCGCCCAACGCCGCGCTGCTGGAGGAGGCGGTGGCGGCGCTGGAGGGCGCGGAGGCCTGCGTCGCCTACGCCAGCGGCATGGCCGCGCTGCGCTCGCTGTTCGACGCGCAGCCGTGGAAGGCCGGGGACGTGCTGGTGATGCCCACGGACGGCTACGGCGTCACGCGGGCGCTCTACAAGAACCTGTGCGCCCGCTGGGGCGTGGAGCTCAAGCCCTTGGATCAGACGTCTCCGGACGCGCCCGCGCGCATCCGCGAGTGGCGCCCGCGCCTGGTGCTGGCGGAGAGCATCTCCAACCCGCTCCTGCGCGTGCCGGACATCCGCGCGCTCGCGCAGGCCTGCAAGGACGCGGGCGCGGTGTTCGCGGTGGACGCGACGTTCCCGTCGCCCTTCGGCCAGCGTGCGCTGGAGCTGGGCGCGGACTATGCGGTGCAGTCCACCAGCAAGTGGCTCAACGGCCACAGCGACGCGCTGGGCGGCACGGTGAGCGGTTCGAAAGCTCGTATCGATCCGCTGCGCTCGGCGCGCATCCTGTCCGGTGACGTGCTGGGCCCCTTCGAGGCGTGGCTCACGCTGCGCGGCCTGCGCACGCTGCCCGTCCGCATGAAGGCCCACAACGAGCACGCCGCCCACGTGGCGAAGCGGCTTTCGGATTCGCCGCTGCTGGAGCGGGTCATCTACCCGGGCCTCTCTTCCCACCCGGACCACGCGGTGGCGGCTCGGGTCCTGGAGGGCGGCTTCGGGCCCATGGTTGCGTTCGAAATCAAGGGCGCGGGGCAGAAGGAAGGGGACCGGTTCCTGGAGGCGCTTCGCGTGGCGAAGCCCGGTCCGTCGCTGGGTGACGTGGGCACGCTGGTGATGCACGCGGCCAGCGCCAGTGCGCGCCGGATGACACCCGAGGAGCGCGCCCAGGCGGGCATCCGCGACAGCCTCATCCGCGTGTCCGTGGGGTTGGAGGATCCGGACGACGTGGCGGACGACCTGCTCGCCGCGGTGGCGAAGGGGGCCGGCCGGTGAAGATGGTCGACGTTGGCGACAAGCCGAAGACGGACCGCGTGGCGGTGGCCACCGCGCGCCTGCGCATGCTGCCCGCGACGCGTGAGCGCATCCTCGCGGGGCAGGTGGAGAAGGGGGACGTGCTCGCGGCGGCGCGGCTCGCCGGCATCATGGCCGCCAAGCGCACCCCGGACTTCGTGCCCTTGTGCCATCCCATCGCGCTCGCGGGCGTGGATGTGACGCTCACGCCCGTGGACGAAGGACTGGAGGTCCGCGTGCGGGTGAAGACGGTGGACCGCACGGGCGTGGAGATGGAGGCGCTCACGGCCGCGTGCGCGGCGGCGCTCACCGTCTATGACATGTGCAAGAGCGTGGACCGGGGCATGGTCATCGAAGCGGTGCAGCTGGACCACAAGTCCGGCGGACGCTCCGGCACCTGGGAACGCGAGCCTGCTTAGCGCTTCGCTTCCGCGCGCAGCCGCTCCAGGAAGAAGGCCACCACCACCAGCGAGTGCGTGATGTGGCCTTCCAAGATGAGCCGGGGCAGGTCCGCGCGCGGATGCAGCTCCACGGCGATGTCCTCTCCTTCATCCAGGTCCCCGTCGCTCACGCGCTCGCAGTCCAGCGCCAGGTATGTGTGGCAGCGGTTGGTCTGGAAGGCCGGGTTGGGGTGCACGACGCCCAGCGCCTCCAGCCGGCCGGCGCGGTAGCCCGTCTCCTCCTCCAACTCGCGCGCGGCGGCCGTGGCCGGGTCCTCGCCCGGGTCGATGACGCCGCCGGGCGCCTCCAGCGTCGCCGCCTCAATGCCGCAGCGGAACTGGCGCACCATCACCAGCTCGTCCTGCTTCGTCACCGCGATGACGTTCACCCAGTCCGCGCAGTCCATGTGCACGCGGGGGTGCTCCAGGTTCGTGCGTGGATCCATCACCACGTCCTCGCGCACCTTCACCACCGTGAAGTCGTGCTCCAACCCCCGGCGCAGCCGCGGCCAGGGCTTCACTTGGGACTTGGGCGACTCAGGCGCGGACGACATTCGACGGATTCCCTTTCTTCAGTTGAGCAACTCGGCGCGCTCGCGCAGCTCCCGGGCGGACAGCTCCAGGCGCTCGCGGTCCGGCGCGTCCGGGGACAGCTCCAGGCAGCGCTCCACATCCTTGAGCGCCGCGCGGAAGGCCCCCAGCGTGGTGAGCAGCGACGCGCGGGTGCGCAGTTCGCCCGGGTGGTCCGGGGCCAACAGCAGCAGCAGGTCCACCACCGCCAGCCCCTGCTGGCTGTCGTCGCGCCCCAGGTACACGCGGCGCAGGTTGGACAGCATGCGGTACGCGATGAGCTCCACCGGCGCGGGCGCGAGCATGGCCCGGTCGAACTTGAGCTGCGGCGCCACGCGCTTGAGCAGCTCCTCGCAGCCGTGCTCCGTGAGGATGTCGCCATGGTGGAACGGGTCCATCACCAGCTTGTGGTCGCCCGCGTCGCACGCCACCAGGAAGTGGCCGGGGAAGGGGACGCCGTACAGCGGGATGCCCGCGCGGCGCGCCACCTCCAGGTAGAGCACCGACAGGGTTATCGGCAGCCCCACCTTCCGCTCCAGCACCCGGTCCAGGAAGCTGTTGTCCGGGGAGTGATAGTCGTCCTCGTTGCCCCGGAAGCCCTCGATGTCCGCGAGCACGTGGCGCAGGGCGCGCAGGGGGGCCAGGGCCTCGCCCTTCTCGCGCAGGCGCTCCGCCTCCACCTGCACCCGCGCGGCGAGCGCGTCCAACGTCCGGAGACAACCCGGAGCATCCAGGTCCTCACGGCCCAACGTCGCGATGGCCAGGGCCGCCAGGTCCAGCCGCGGTGGCTCCGCGGCCAGGGAAGACACCAGCCGCTCTCGCGCCAGCGGAGGGCCGAAACCAGAGGAAAAGCTCACGGTGCGCACCAGTAACCCACGGATGCTCCTCACGGCAAAAGCAGGCAGCCGAGCATCAGGCGCCCGGTGGTGCCGCGGGCAGCCGGCCCTTGATTTCCGCACGCAGGGCCATTTGGGCTGAAATCAGTCCCGCCAGGATGCCGTCCTCGAACTCGAAGGTCGGGTGCTCCTTCAGCTCCGGGAAGTCGTGCGGGTTGCGCAGCTCCTCCGGCCCGATGTTGGGAACCGCCTCGCGCGCCAGCTTGAGCACCTTCGCCTGTTGCTGCGCAATCATCCGCTCGTAGAGGGGGGATGCCAGGGCCAGGAACTCGTTCGCCGTGTCTTCCGTCATGGTGTGTGTGCCTCTAGCCTCACTCTTGGGCGATGTCCCACTTCATCCGCCGGTAGGTGTAACGGAAGGACTCGGCGTTCGCTTCGACGGCGTCCTCCGTGCCCTCCCGCCCGTCCAGGAAGGCGACGAAGTCGAACTGCCGGCCGGGCTGGCCGTACTCGGCGTCGAACACGCGCACGATTTCGTTCGCCGGCAGCGTCCTGCGACCCGCCACGCTCACCAGGGGGATGTCCAGGCCCTTCATGTCCTTCGACGGGGCGTAGGACTTCCACACCAGCTCCGTGCACACCAGCGACTGGTCGGAGAAGAAGTCGAAGTTGAAGTCGTACGGCCGGCCCTGGAAGGTGAAGGCGCGCAGGATGGCGCGGGCCTTGTCCACCTGTGACAGCCGGGGCCGCAGCACGCCCAGGTAGTCCACGTGCATGCCGTGCTCCACGCCGGTGAAGCTCACGCCCTCGCTGATGGACTCGATGATGCGCAGCGGGTCCCCGTGCGCGTCCTTGCCGGTGTACTCGGCCCACTTGGCGGGGAAGGCCTTCGCCAGGTGGGCGGTGAACGTCTCCGGGCGGCCGGGCAGGGTGGCCACCCAGGCCTTCACCTCCGGGTTCGCGTCGAAGGCCTGGGAGAGCTCCTGCGCGGTGCCCACGTACAGCTCCGCGTGCGGCCAGAAGCCCGGCAGCCCGATGTTGGACAGGAACCAGTTCTGCCGCGCGACCATCACGTCGCCGGGGGCCATGCGCGGCAGGAGCGCCAGCACCTGCTCCCGGGAGATGAGCGGCCTGCCGGAGCGGTGCACGCGCGTGTCGCCCATCCACTCCGCCACGGTCTTCTGCACCGGGAACACCGCCCTCGCGGTGGTGTCCTGGGTGAGGTCCGCCGCGGCCTTGGCGAAGAGCACCGGGCCGCGCTTCAAGAGGCGTGAGCGGGCCGCCTTGCTGTCCTGCCGCATGGTCTGGAAGAGCGCGGGGACACCGGGCTCTTCCAGCACGCCGGACTTTGACAGCACCGGGTGCAGCGTCGCGCGGTAGCCGTCGCCCGTGAAGAGCTGCGTGCTGGTGCCCACGTGGACGACCTTCTCCTTGAATCGGCTGAAGGCGCGCGCGGGCAGGCCGTACTCGGGGCCGGGCTCATCCAGCAGCACCTCCAGCTGCGCCTGTCCCCCGGTGAGGTCCGCGAAGGCCATGCCCTGCGCCAGCTCCGACGCGAGCGCGGCGTGGGTGAGGAGGAAGCCCCAGGCGTGCTTCTTCGGCTGGGTGAGGGCGGGCACCTTGAGGAAGTCCCAGTAGCGCTGGCGCACCACCTCCGTGGAGACGAAGCAGTCGAAGAAGGCGGCCCAGGTGGACACCAGGAGCTGCTTCTCGTCCGGGGTGTACGGCGCGTCCTTGCCGCGCCGGTACAGCGCCTTGGAGCGGAAGGCCTCCTCCCGAAGCCGGCGCAGCCCATCCGTCCCCTGGCGCAGCGTCTCCAGGTCGCGGCGGGCCTGGGCCACGAAGGCGGCGTCGTCCAGCGCGTAGACGTCGCGCGGGGCCGTGTTGGCGACAGGGGGGGCGGACGGCGGGGCGGCGGGAGGGCTGGCGAGCGTGAGCCAGGCGGCGAGCAGGGAGGCTGCGGACATCAGGGAGGACACTCCGGCGGGCGTTGGCGCGGGGGACTCTACCCTGAAGCGAACGCGGGCAAGACGGCCGGTCCCTTGGCCGCCCGGCGTCGTAGGAGGTGGCGGGCGGCAGGGTGGCCCTGGGCGGGCACCATCCCCACGTTGAGGCATGGATGGCCGTCCGGGCACTGGACGCTCCGGGCGCAAGAAAGGTGGAAGACACGATGGCTTACGGAAAGGCTGAGGATCCCTCGCGCTCCATCACCCCGCATCTGGATGGGGTGGAGTACCCGGCGACACGCGAGGAACTCGTCGAGGCCGCCGCGGACAACGAGGCCCCCGTCGACATCATCAACATCCTCAAGTCCCTGCCGCAGGATGAGTACATGCTGCGCGACCACGTGCTGCGCGACCTGGCGGAGGCCGAGCGCCGCTTCGCGATGAACGGCCTGAAGGACGACGATGGCGTGGACCGCGACCGGCGCAACATCGGACGCGACCGCATCGAGGGTGCCTCCGAGGGTGAGACGCGCCACCCCTAGTGTCGACCGCGCGCTGACACTCCACACAAGGACGTTGCAAGACGCTCGCGGGCGCCCTGGCTTTCTGCCAGCGTTCGCGAGCGCATGCGTACGGGCCTCTTGTGGAGCTGTCTCCTGCTGTTGCTGGCTGCCGGGTGCAAGTCCCGGTATCCGCCGCTCAACCCCGCGCCGGGGCTGCCGCCGCCGGTGCGTCTGGACTTCAAACCCCCCGTGGATCGCCTCCTCACCGAATCCGTGCGCGCCACCCGCACCCTCCAGCGCGAGGGCCGGCCGGAAGTGCGCGACGAGGCGGCCTTCACCACCGAGACGCGCTTCACCCCGTCCGACGGTGGCTGGCGCGTGGCCCAAGCCGTGCGCACCCCGCGCCAGGTGCATGACGGGCACGACGTGCCGTCCGTGTCCGGCGCCGTGCTGGAGCGCTTCACGCTGCGCATGCAGCTGGCGGCGGACGGCACCTTCGTGAAGCTGGTGGGCCCGGAGGCCGCGCAGGAGGCGCTGCGGCAGGTGGCGCCCGAAGGCACCGGCGTGCCGGAGATGGAGCGCTTCTTCAGCCCGGAGGCGCTGGAGATCCGCACGCGCCGCGAGTGGGAGGCGAAGTACGCGGGGCTGCTCCAGCGCAACCTGGTGGAGGGGCAGCGCACCTGGGCGGTGGACTCCGTGGACGTGAACGGCGAGGAGCGCGCCTTCCTGCTGGAGCGCACGGTGCAGGGCACGCGGCTCACGACGTTCGGCGACGCGGTGGTGCTGACGCTGAAGTGCCTGGACGCGCTGCCACCCAAGGCCCCGGCGGAGCTGAAGGCCGCGTGGGCGGAGGCCGGTTCGCCCGAGCTTTCGAAGGGCGTGACGTGTGAAGGCGAGCAGGTGGTGACGTGGTCCCGGTTCATCCCGGTGCGCCGCCTGCTGAAGGTGAAGGCGGTGGGGGCGGGCGGCACGCTGACGCTCACCACCGAGTCCCAGGCGGAAGCGCTCCAGGAGGAAGGGCCATGAGCCACGACGAGTACCTCATCGAGACCGAAGCGGGTGTGAAGCACGTGGTGCAGGAAGCCAGGCGCGTGGCGGTGCTGGGCATCAAGACGGAGGACCACTCCGCCCAGCCCGCGTACTACGTGCCGGAGTACCTGGCGAAGGCGGGCGTGGACGTGGTGCCGGTGCCCGTCTACTACCCGGACGCGACGGTGATCCTGGGCAAGCCCGTGTACCGGAAGCTGGTGGACATCCCGGGCGACATCGACCTGGTGGACGTGTTCCGCAGGCCCGGTGACATCGACCAGCACGTGGACGACATCATCGCGAAGAAGCCCAAGGCGGTGTGGTTCCAGTCCGGCATCCGCAACGACGCCGCGGCGAAGAAGCTGGCCGCCGCCGGCATCCGCGTGGTGCAGGACCGCTGCCTGATGGTGGACCACCGCCGCTACAGCGGGCGCTGAGAAAGACAACGGCCCTCCGCACCCGAAGGGCACGGAGGGCCGCGTGGCCGCGCGTGGAGGGCGGCGGCCTTTGTCAGCTCAGTAGTTGCCGGAGATGACCTTGGGCAGGGCCTTCGCCAGGTCCGGCAGCGGGCCAATCTGCCGCGAGTCCGCCGCCTGCGCCGTGCCGTTGTTGCGCAACAGGCCGCGCATCTGCACGGACGTCAGCAGCCGGCCGTTGGCCTTCGCCACGCCCTGGGCGCTGACGGCGGCGCCCACGACGATGGGCGACGCGCTGGAGGTGCCGCTGAAGGTGGACGTGTAGTACTGGTCCTCGCCGTAGCCGCTGCCGAAGCGGTCGCCGTAGCCGGTGGTGACGACCTTCTCACCCCAGGCGTGCACGTTCACGCGCTGGCCGAAGTTGGTCCAGCACATGGGCACGCGCGTGGTGGAGGTGCTGGCGCCCACCAGGATGGCGCCCGAGTCACGCGTGGCCGGGTTGAACCGGCCGCCGTAGGCCGCCGCGTCCAGGTTCGCGCTGCCGTTGCCCGCCGCCTCCACCACGACGACGCCGTTGGCGGTGGCGTTGCGGATGGCGTCGTAGTTGTCCTGCCAGTACTCCATCGCGATGTAGTTGCACTGGGACGTGTTGCACGTGCAGGCCGTGCCGTCCGCGGGGCCGCCCGCGTGCAGCTCGATGAGGATGACGCCGCCCGCGCCCACCGCCGCCGCCGCGTTGGTGATGGCGCTCGCGCTGCTCTGCGCGCCAATGGCCTCCACGCCCGGGGACGCCGCGCTGGCGATGCCCGTCACACCGTAGGCATTGTTCGCGCCCACGATTTCACCCATCACCGCGGTGCCGTGGTTGCGCCAGCCCAGGTCGTTGTACTGCGTGCCGCCCACGCGGAAGAACGTGGGGAAGTCCTCGTGGGTGGTGCGCCAGCCACCCTCGATGTCCACGATCTTCACGTTGGTGCCCCGGCCGCCCGTCTGCGTCCACGCGTACGTCGCGTTGATGCCGGAGGGCGCCGCGTTGAGATAGCCCTGGGCGGACTGGTACGCCGGCGTGGTGGGCGGCAGGTCCGCCGCGGACAGCAGCGTGCGCAGCCCCGCCTCCATGGCGAAGTTCACCATCGCCGGCTCCGGGGGCGGCGCCGCGTAGGCCGTCTCCACGCTTCCAACGCGGTTGAGCGCCGCCACCAGGTCCGCCACGGTGTCCGCGGTGGTGCCGGGCAACAGCGGTACTTCGAAGTACAGGTTCAGGTCCGCCAGCTGCTCGCCGCTCGCCCGCTCACCGGACGCCTTGCTCGCGTCCAGCGTGGCCTCTTCCGCCTGGAATACCCGGTCCAGAGCACCGATGCGCGGCGCGCGCTCCAACAGCGACACCACCTCCGCCAGGTCCGACTCCACGCGCGCGGAGTCCAGGCGCAGGCCGGACAGCAGCTCACGCTCGCCAGCGCTGCGCTCGGAAGCCAGGGCGCGCAGCGCGTTGTCGCGCAGGCGCACGTGGCTGCCCTCGTGGAACTTCACCACCAGCCGCTCCACGAACGTGCCCGCGGGCAGCTCCCGCCCCGTGGGCTTCGCCAGGAGCGCGCGCGGCGCCAGCGAGGGGGCGGCGCCAGCAGCGGGGGCCAACGCCAGCAGGGACACAGCCATGACCGCGCCACGCAGGCGGAGCGGGGACAGCGTCGACTTCAGCATGGACTTCCTCCGGGATGAACAGCATCCCCACCATGCCACGCCGGTCTGTCATTCAAATCTGGCTATTCAGTTATTTCTTTCCTGGTGACTTATTCGGCCCTTGTTGAAACAGGCGGGCGTGCCCATGGGGCACCGGAGCCGGCTCCGGTGCCGGCTCAGGTGGTCTGCTCGAAGGGCACGGGGGGCCGGGCCAGGGCGCGCTCCGCGGACAGCCGGGCTTGATCCAGCGCGTCGAAGCCGCGCTCCAGCGTGGCGGGTGTCACCGGCGGCAGGTTGGAGACGACGACGTAGACGGGCACGTTGCGCGTCTGGAGCACGGTGAGCTGGAGGCGGAAGTGGTCGCGCCGGAGCGCGGCGGACCCGGCGGCCAGGCCCTGCGGATAGGCCATGGGACCGCCCACCACCTTGCGCGTCCGGCTGGGCAGGTAGTGCACGAGGATGGCGTCCAGGTCCTTGCCAATGGCGCTCTCCTGGAGCGACAGCGCGGGCGCCTTGTCCACCAGGCCGCCGTCCCAGAACAGCTGGCCGTCCAGCGGCACCGCGCGGAAGAGGCCCGGGTACGCGCAGGTGGCGTGGACGCGCGGGGCCAGCTCCCCGGTGGTGAACGCCTGGTGCGTGCCGTGGGTGAGGTTGGCGACGGTGAGCAGCAGTGGGTGCGGCAGGTCCTCGAAGGTGGACACCGGCAGCGTGTCCTCCAGCAGGCGCCGGAAGCGCTCGCCCTTGAGCAGGCCCGTGAAGCCGTGCCCCTGGGACGCCACGTTCAGCACCGCGCCAATGGGGTCCGGGTCCCAGAAGTTGGCCCGCGTCTGGCGCAGCACCAGCTCCTCCAGCGCCGGCATGGGCATGCCCGCCGCCGCGTACGCCGCCACCATCCCGCCCGCGGACGTGCCCGCGTACGCGTGCGGCTTGAGGCCGGAGGCGTGCAGCCCCTTCAAGAAACCCGCGTGGCCATAGAAGCCGAAGTAGCCCGCGGAGAGGACCAGTCCGAACCGCTTGCCTTCGAGCAGGGAGTGCAGCGTCGAGGAGGGAGCCATTTCGGATTTTTATGGGATGGGTGCACTCCAAGGCAACGCAATGCGTTGGCGGGGCCATTGTGGTTGGGAGCGAGCATCGATATATGTTGATGGCTCGATATGGACGTCCTCTCCCAATCCTTCCGTGTCCTGGGGGACACGACGCGGCTGCGCATCCTGCGGTTGGTGGCCCAGGCGCCGCTGAACGTGACGGAGCTCGTGTCGCTGGTGGGGGTGGCCCAGTCGTCGGTGTCGCATCACCTGTCGAAGCTGAAGGGGCTGGGGCTCATCCGCGAGGAGCGGCAGGCGGGCTTCACCTACTACTCGCTGGCGCTGGAGTCGGATGACTCGCGCTGGCCGCTCGTCCGGCTGGCGCGCGAGGCGGAGGACGCGGCGGGGGACTCCGCGCGGCTCAGTGACTTGCTGCGCGCGCGGGAGGACCGGCAGGCGCTCAACGAGCGGCTGTTGGAGCCCGGCCAGTCGTGGTTCCTCTGGGCGGGCGCGCTGGCGTCGCTGCTGCCGCCCTTGGACGTGGCGGACTTCGGCTGCGGCACGGGCGTGTTCAGCCGGGCCATGGCGCGGTGGGCGCGGCACGTGTGGGCCATCGACCAGAGCGAGGACGCGCTGTCCCAGGCTCGAACCCTGGCCCTGCGTGACGCGCTCACCAACATCACGTTCCTGCGCGAGGACCTGCACCGGCTGTCCCTGGCCGGCGGGCGCATGGACCTGGTGGTGATTTCGCAGAGCCTCCACCACGTCGAGTCGCCCGCGGCGGTGGTGGCGGAGGCCGCGCGGCTGCTCAAGCCGGGCGGCCGGCTGGTGGTGCTGGAGCTGCTGCCGCACGAAGAGAAGTGGGTGCTGGAGCGGTTGGGGCACCGGCACCTGGGCTTTTCGCCCGAAGTCTTGGAAGCGGCCCTTCGCGAGGCCGGCTTCACGTCGTTCACCCGCGAGACGCACGCGCGCGACGGGGCCAGTCCCTTCCGCGTCTTCCTGCTGACCGGAGTCAAACCGTCATGACGAGCCACATCGCCCACCCCCTGCCGCTTCCCCCCGGGGAGCACGGCCAGCGCGTGGAGGCGCTCAAGGCCGCGATGCGCGAGCGCATCCTGGTGCTGGACGGCGCCATGGGCACGCTCCTGCAGGGGCACCAGCTGGTGGCGGCGGACTTCGGCGGCGCGGAGTACGAGGGCTGCAACGAGCACCTGGCCCTCACCCGCCCGGACGTCATCGAGGGCATCCACGCGAAGTACTTCGCCGCGGGCGCGGACGTGACGGAGACGGACAGCTTCGGCGGCACCCCGGTGGTGCTGGCCGAGTTCGAGCTGGGCCACAAGGCGATGGAGATCAACATCGCCGCGTCCCGCCTGGCGCTCAAGGCCGCGAAGGCCGCGGAGGCGAAGGACGGGCGGATGCGCTGGGTGGCGGGCTCCATTGGCCCCACCACCAAGGCCATCAGCGTCACGGGCGGCATCACCTTCGAGGAGCTGGTGGACAACTTCGCCGTGCAGGCCGAAGGGCTCGCGGTGGGTGGCTCCGACTACCTGCTGGTGGAGACGGCGCAGGACACGCGCAACGTGAAGGCGGCGCTGCTGGGAATCGACCGGGCGTTCAAGAAGCTGGGCTGGGCGGTGCCGGTGGCGGTGTCCGGAACCATCGAGCCCATGGGGACCATGCTCGCGGGCCAGTCCGTGGAGAGCCTGGCCACGTCGCTGGAGCACACGGAGTTGCTGTACCTGGGGCTCAACTGCGCCACGGGTCCGGACTTCATGACGGACCACATCCGCTCGCTGTCCTCCATGAGCCCGTTCCCGGTGTCGTGCGTGCCCAACGCGGGCCTGCCGGACGAGAACGGTCAGTATCTGGAATCGCCGGAGATGATCTCCCGGTCGCTCAAGCGCTTCTGTGACAACGGTTGGATCAACGTGGTGGGCGGCTGTTGTGGCACGCACGCGGGCCACATCGAGGCGCTCGCCGCCATGGTGAAGGGGCTCAAGCCGCGCACGGAGGTGCCGAAGCCGCGCTCGTCGCTGTCCGGCGTGGACTACTTGGAGGTGACGGACGAGCAGCGCCCCATCATCGTGGGCGAGCGCACCAACGTCATCGGCAGCAAGAAGTTCAAGGAGCTCATCGTCGCGGGTGCATTCGACGACGCGTCGGAGATTGCCCGCGCCCAGGTGCGGCGCGCGGCGCAGGTCATCGACATCTGCCTGGCGAACCCGGACCGGGACGAGCTGGAGGACATGCGCCACTTCCTGGAGGTGGTGGTCAAGAAGGTGCGCGTGCCGCTGATGATCGACTCGACGGACGAGAAGGTCATCGCCATGGCGCTCACGTACTGCCAGGGCAAGGCCATCATCAACTCCGTCAACCTGGAGGACGGCGAGGAGCGCTTCGAGAAGGTCGTCCCCCTGGCTAAGGCGTTCGGCGCGGCGCTGGTGGTGGGCTGCATCGACGAGGTGGGCATGGCCGTCACGCGCGACCGCAAGCTCGCCGTGGCCGAGCGCAGCTACGAGCTGCTCACCCAGAAGTACGGCATGCGCCCGGAGGACCTGTACTTCGACCCGCTGGTGTTCCCCTGCGCTTCGGGTGATGCGCAGTACACCGGCAGCGGCGTGGAGACGATTGAGGGCGTGCGGCTGATCAAACAGCGCTTCCCGCAGTGCCGCACGGTGCTGGGCATCAGCAACGTGTCCTTCGGCCTGCCCACCGCGGGCCGCGAGGTGTTGAACTCCGTGTTCCTGTACCACTGCGTGCAGGCGGGCCTGGACATGGCGCTCGTCAACTCGGAGAAGCTGGAGCGCTACCCGTCGCTGCCGGAGGAGGAGCGGAAGCTCTCCGAGGACCTCCTCTACAACCGGACCGCGGACCCCGTGACGCCCTTCGCGGCGCACTTCCGCGAGCGCAAGCCCGCGCGCGCCCAGGTGAGTAGCCTGCCGCTGTTCGAGCGGCTCCAGCGCTACATCATCGAAGGCACGCGCGACGGCCTGACCGCGGACCTGGACCTGGCGATGAAGGAGATGGCGCCGCTGGACATCATCAACGGGCCGCTGATGAAGGGCATGGACGAGGTGGGCCGCCTCTTCGGCGCCAACGAGCTCATCGTCGCGGAGGTGCTCCAGAGCGCGGAGTCCATGAAGGCGGCGGTGAGCCACCTGGAGCCGCACATGAGCCAGACCCAGGCGGCGTCGCGCGGCAAGATTGTGCTCGCGACGGTGAAGGGGGACGTGCACGACATCGGCAAGAACCTGGTGGAGATCATCCTCGCCAACAACGGCTTCCAGGTGGTGAACCTGGGCATCAAGGTCCCGCCCGAGCAGTTGGTGCTGGCGGTGAAAGAACACCGCCCGGACATCCTGGGCCTGTCCGGCCTGCTGGTGAAGAGCGCGCACCAGATGGTGGCCACCGCGGAGGACCTGAAGCGCGCGGGTGTGGAGACGCCCATCCTGGTGGGCGGCGCCGCGCTCAGCCGCAACTTCGTGGACCGCAACATCGCCCCGGCCTACGGCGGCGGTACCGTGGCCTACGCGCAGGACGCGATGAACGGCCTGGAGCTGGCGAAGCAGATTGTCGAACCGGGCGCGCACGCGAAGCTGCGGGACGACCTGGCCGCGCGGCGGCTGAAGCTGGCGCAGGAGGCGAAGGACCGGCCCGCGCCCGCGGCCCCGGTGCGCCGCTCGCGCAGCACGGAGGTGCCGGTGCTGGACGCGGTGCCGCCCGCGCCGGACTTCGCGCGGCACGTGCTCACCAACACGCCGTTGGACCACATCTGGAAGTTCATCAACCCGGTGATGCTCTACGGCCGCCACCTGGGCCTGCGCACGTCGTCGCGCGCGCTGGGCACCCCGGCGGAAGCGGAGCTGGCGAAGACGGAAGAGGGCCGCAAGGCGCTGGCGCTGAAGGAGGCGGTGGAGGAGCTGAAGACGCTGCTCCGTGGTGGCGTGATGCACGCGCGCTCGGTGTTCCAGTTCTTCAAGGCGGCCAGCGACGGCGACCGCGTGCTGCTCTTCGACGGCACGACGGGCGAGCCGGTGACGTCCTTCGACTTCCCCCGGCAGGACAAGGACAACGGCCTGTGCCTGGCGGACTACGTGAAGCCGCTGGAGAACGGCAAGCCGGTGGACGCGCTCTCGCTGTTCGTCACCACCGCGGGCACGGGCATCCGCGAGCTGTCCGAAGGCTTCAAGGCCAAGGGCGAGTTCCTCAAGATGCACGCGGTGCAGGCGCTGGCGCTGGAGACCGCGGAGGGTTACGCGGAGCTCCTGCACACGCAGCTGCGCAGCATGTGGGGCTTCCCGGACCGCGCGGACATGACGATGCTGGAGCGCTTCCGCGCGGAGTACACCGGCAAGCGCTACTCGTTCGGCTACCCGGCGTGCCCGCGGCTGGAGGACCAGACGAAGCTGTTCGCCGCGCTCAAGCCGGAGGAGATCGGCGTGCAGCTCACCGACGGCTGCATGATGGAGCCCGAGGCGAGCGTGTCCGCCATCGTCTTCCACCACCCGAACGCGACGTATTTCTCGGTGACTTGATGCGTCGCGGGCCCGAAGGCCGGGCCCGGGCGCGGCGGAAGGGTTAGATTGCCGCCCATGCCTTCGCCCACCATCCGTCGCGCCGTCCAGCTCCTGCCCGCGTGTGCCACGACGGGCATTGGCAGCCTGCCGCACACCCAGGTGGAACTGGGTCTGCAGGCCGCGCTCGCCATGGACATCCCGTTCCTGCCGCAGCTGCCGGTGGGCCATCCGTCCGAGCTGATGATCCCCGCCGCGCTGGAGGGCCTGCCGGGCCTGCGCTTCGACGAGGACGGCGTCTGCACGGTGGACGTGGACGCGTGGAGCGCGGGGCGCGAGGCCTTCGAGAAGCGGCTGGAGGCGGCGCTCGCCTCCGGGAACCTGGAGTCCTTCGAGCCCACGGCGGACGCGTGCCGCGCGTGGAAGCCGTTCCTCTGGGAGGTGGAGCACCGCAAGCTCGCCTTCGCGAAGGCGCAGCTGTCCGGCCCCTTCACGGTGCGCTCCGTGGTGCGCACCGCCACGGGCGAGCCGGTGCTGGCGGTGCCGGGCCTGGACGCGGCGCTGTACCGGCTGGTGATGGTGCGCGCGCTGGCCATGGTGCGCGCCCTCAAGCGCACGGGCACCACGCCCCTGTTCTACCTGGACGAGCCGGGCCTCTACGCCTACGTGCGGATGAACCCGCAGCACCTTTTGGCCCAGCAGGAGCTGCGGCTCTTGGTGGTGGCGCTGCAGCGCGAGGGCGCGCTCGTGGGCGTCCACTGCTGCGGCAACACGGACTGGGGCGTGCTGCTGGACGCGCAGGCGGACCTGGTGTCGCTGGACGTGCGGCTGTCGCTGGACGCGATGCTGGAGGAGACGGACGCGCTGAAGCGCTTCCTGGACTCCGGCGCCACGCTGAGCCTGGGCGTCATCCCCACGGACCTGGCGTCCACGTATTCGGTGGAGGAGCTGTCGGACTCGGTGGAGGCGTCGTTGAAGGCGGCGCTGCCGAACGACATCGGCTTCTCGCGCGCGCTGTCCACGGTGTTGCTGACGCCCGCGTGCGGCCTGGCGATGCGCTCGGTGGTGGACGCCGAGCGCATCCTGGAGGAACTCAAGCAGGCCCAGCGCCGGCTGAAGCGGGCGCTGGAGTCCGAGCGCCCATCCCTCCAGGGACTTCCGCCCGCGCACTGAAAAACGCGGGCGGCCGTTGCGGCTGACTACTGACGGCCGAGCCGCAGCTCGCGTTCAGCCTGGTGCCAGTCGTGCTCGGGGTTGCCGTGCGTGCCGCCCCGGGCCTGGAAGATTTCGTAGGCGCGGCGGGCGATCTGCTCCTGCGTGGGTGCGGCGGTCTTGCTCGTGGGCGCGCTCGCCGTGGCCACCGGCTTCTTGTCCTCGGTGCGCTCCGGCGCGGCCTTGGGGGCCGGGTTCGGTTGCGACTTCTGCGCGTTCTGACGGGCCATGGGGCTTCCTCCTGGAAAAGGCGGCCTGAAGCTTCGGACGCGCTCCTGCATCGCGGAAGAGACCCAAGGCGTGCGGGG
This sequence comes from Corallococcus sp. AB045, assembly GCF_003668895.1. Taxonomy (NCBI): domain Bacteria; kingdom Pseudomonadati; phylum Myxococcota; class Myxococcia; order Myxococcales; family Myxococcaceae; genus Corallococcus; species Corallococcus sp. AB045. Next base: position 3,263 of record NZ_RAWN01000166.1, on the reverse strand, counting down.
TTGCCGGAGCGACATCCCAGGTCGCGAAGTGTTGAGGGACCAACGGGCCATCCCGCTCGGAAAATCCATCAGCGGAATAGGCCCGCACGTGCGGTCCGGGAGTTGAAGGCCGCCATGCGCTTCAGCGGCCGGCCGCCTTCCGGGCAGGGCGGCTCGCCGCCTTCTTCTTCGCGGGCGCGGCGTCGTCTCCCAACACGCCGTGCCCCAGCGCGGCATCGAGCGCGCGCTGCATCGCGGTGCTCATGCCCAGCGCCTCCGCCTCCTGCGGCGTGCACCAGCGCAGCTCCTGGAACGCGGCGGACTTCGTGGGGCGCTTGCCGCCCGTCACGCGCAGCAGCCGCAGCGTGAGGTCGCGGTGGGTGAGCTGCCGGCGCACGCTGTCCAGCGTGCCCTCCAGCGTGAGCGGCGCGCCCAGCGTCGTCGCCAGTCGCTCCGTTGCCTCCGCTTCGGACGTGTCCTCCTCCACCTCCACGGCGGGCAGCTCCCACAGGCCGCCGAAGAGGCCCTTGTCCGCGCGACGCGCGAACAGGAGCGTGCCCGCGTGCGGCCACACGGCCAGCGCCAGGAACAGCTTGCGGGGCGCGGCGCGCACCTTGGCCGGAGGCAGCTCGTCCACGCGGCCCTTCTTGAACGCGATGCACCCGTCGCGCACGGGGCACAGCAGACACAGCGGTGACTCCGGCCGGCACACCGTGGCGCCGTGCTCCATCAGCGCCTGGTTGAAGTCTCCGGGCCGCTGCCCCTTCACCAGCGCGGAGGCCAGCGCCCAGAGCGTGGCCTCGCGGTCGCGGTCCCCGGGCAGGCCTTCCACTTCGAAGAGGCGCGACAGCACGCGGGCCACGTTGCCGTCCACGATGGGCGCTTCCTCGCCAAACGCGATGGAGGCCACGGCCCCGGCGGTGTAGCGCCCGAAGCCGGGCAGGGTGAGCAGCTCCTCCGCCGTGGACGGGAGCTTCTCGCCGAAGCGCTCCACCACCTCCTGCGCGGCCCGGTGCAGGTTGCGCGCGCGCGAGTAGTAGCCCAGCCCCTTCCACCCGGAGAGCACGTCGTCCAGGGGCGCGGAGGCCAGGGCCTTCACCGTGGGAAAGCGCGCGAGGAAACGCTCCCAGTACGGGATGACCGTGGACACCTGCGTCTGCTGGAGCATGACCTCGCTGAGCCAGATGGCGTACGGGTCGCGCGTGCGGCGCCAGGGCAGGTCGCGCTTGTTCCGGTCGTACCAGGAGAGCAGCGGACCATGAATGGCGGCGTGGCGTTCAGGGGAGACATGGGCGGGGAGTGCCCCGCTGTCGGTGCGCTTGCGTGGGCTCATGTGATTCTCCGCGGGGGCGGCGCGGCACCATACCCGTACGGTCGGGCGCACCCGGCGTTTTTACCGACGGCACGGGGCGGTTGTCCGGCCGTCCGTCCCTCTTCTGGCGGGGCGGGCGATCGTCTATAGGATGCCCCGCGTCCATGGCCCGCCCTCCCATCACCAACGACTTCTCCTGGTCCAAGAGCCGCCACGAGAAGTTCTCCGAGTGCCTCCGGGCCTACTACCTCTACTACTACCGCTCCTGGGGCGGCTGGGAGGCGGAGGCGGCGAAGGACGTGCGTGAGCTCTACGTCCTCAAGAAGCTGCACAACCGCTACACCTGGGCGGGCAGCATCGTGCACGAGGCCCTCAAGGACGTGCTGCTGGACTGGCGCGCCGGCCGTGACGTGGACCCCGCGAAGGTGGAAGCGCGCACGCACAAGCTGATGCAGGACGACTTCCGGCACTCGCGCTCCAAGGCCTACTGGACGCAGAAGTACCGCAAGCCCTTCACCGGCCTCGCGGAGCACGAGTACGCCGAGGACGTCCCCAACGAGTCCTGGAAGCAGAACTTCGAAACGGTGCGCTCCGCGCTCGCGTGGTTCTTCCAGTCGCGCTGGCCCACGGTGGCCAAGGGGCTCAAGCCCGCGCAGTGGCTGGAGGTGGACGCGGGCTTCGACTTCGCCCACTTCGTCATGGACGGGGTGAAGACCTTCGCCATCCCGGACTTCGCCTACGTGGACGCCGAAGGCTCCGTCGTGGTGGTGGACTGGAAGACGGGCCGCTCGCGCGAGGGCTACGACGAGCAGGTGCTGGGCTACGCGCTCTACATCGCGCAGCGCTACCGCTACCCGCTGGAGAAGGTGCGCGCGTCGCTCGTGTACCTCAACGAGGGATTGGAGCACGACGTGACGGTGGACCCGTCCGCCATGGACTCCTTCCGTCAGCACTTCGCCCGGAGCGTGGAGGGGATGCGCGCGCTGCTCCAGGACACCGCCACCAACACGCCGAAGGAGCCGGAGGCCTTCCCGCAGACGGGGAACCTGGACGCCTGCGCCCGCTGCGTCTTCCGCCGTCCGTGCGGCCGGGAGCCCGCGGTGACGCAGGCCCGGCCCCGAGTCGCCTGAAGCGCGCTACCGCGTGGAAGCGAGCCGGCGCACCACCACGCCCGCGGCGTTCATGCCGAAGGCGGAGGTGACGAACGCCACGCTGCCGTCAATCTGCGTGCGGTGGTCGCAGGTGTGGAACTCGTTGTCCTGCGGGCAGACGCACAGGAAGCCGTCGGTCGCGTCGTCGTAGTTGAGCGGCACCGGCTGCCGGCGCGTCTCGATGGAGTACACGGCGGTGATGCCCGTGTGGCGCTCCGTCTCCACGCCGTACTTGCGCTTGAGCAGCTTGCGGATGTCCTTGGCGAAGGGGTCCATGTGCGTCTCGCTCAGGTCCTCCACGCGGATGGCCGTGGGGTCCAGGCGTCCCGCCGCGCCCATGGAGCTGACCACCGGCAGGCCCATCGTCACGCACCGGTGCAGCAGGTGCAGCTTCGCCTTCACGTTGTCGATGGCGTCCACCACGAAGTCGTAGCGGCCCGCGGGCAGCAGCGTCTCCGCCAGCTCCTCGCGGTAGAACTCGCGCAGGGCCTCCACCTTCGCCTGCGGGTTGATCTCCTGGCAGCGCTGGGCCATCAGCTCCGCCTTCGACTTGCCCACGGACTTCACCGTCGCGTGCAGCTGGCGGTTGGTGTTGGTGACGCACACGTCATCGTGGTCCACCAGCGTCAGCCGGCCCACGCCGCTGCGCACCAGGCCCTCCGCGGTGAAGCTGCCCACGCCGCCCAGGCCGAACACCACCACGTGCGCGTTGGCCAGCCGCTCCATGGCGTTGTCGCCCAACAGGCGCGCCGTGCGGTCGAAGCGGCGCGACAGCTTGAAGGGCCTGGCCAGCGAGGCCGCCGGCTCGACGGTGTTCGAAG
>NZ_RAWN01000165.1:0-21489 GCF_003668895.1 Corallococcus sp. AB045 | reverse complement strand
GGGTTCGTGCTGGGCGGGGTGACGCTCGCGCTGGTGGCGGGGGATGTGATCCGCAAGACCATGGGGCAGTCCGCCGCCGCGCTCGCGGGGGACTCCATGAACCCCACCTTCGCCGCGCCAGGCTCCGGCGATGAGGGCCTGAAGCGCAAGGCGATGAAGAGCTTCGGCTCGTCGAACTCCTACGACGACGAGTCCGTCGGTTCGCGAGGAGGCGGCGGACGGGCCGAACCTCCGATGGCCGCGGCGCCCGTGATGGAGGTGGCGGCGCCTCCGGAGCCGGAGGAGGAAGGGGGCGTCAGCGAGGACAGGAACAGCGCGAGCACGGCGGCGCCCACCCGCGCGTGGTTCCCGGAGACGTTCCTCTTCGAGCCCCTGGTGGTGACGGACGCGAACGGCGTGGCGACGGTGCCGGTGCGCGTGCCGGACCGGCTGACGCAGTGGCGGGTGCTGGCGCTCGCGCACTCGCGCTCCGGCGCGCAGGCGGGGGCCGTGACGTCCTTCGCGGGCACGCTGCCCACGTACGTGGATCCGGTGCTGCCGCCCTTCCTTCGCGCGGGCGACACGGTGCGCCTGCCGGTGCAGGTGGTGAACACCACCGACAAGGCCGTGGAGGCCGCGCTCAAGGTGGACGTGACGGGCGCGCAGGTGGAGGCCGGCGCGCGCACGGTGCGCGTGCCCGCGCGCGGCAGCGTGGTGGAGCTGGTGACGGTGAAGGCCGGGGGCGCGGGGCCGGTGACGCTGCGCGCCTCGCTGGGGGACACGGACGCGGTGGTGCGCGACTTCGACGTGTGGGCCACCGGCCAGCCCGTGGTCCAGACGCGCGGCGGTTCACTGGCGGCGCCGCGCACGCTGTCCCTGGTGGGCCCCGCGGACGCGCAGGCCGGCAGCGAGCGGGTGCGCTTGCAGGTGTACCCGGGCGCGCTGGGCATGGTGCGCGCGGAGCTGGCGACGGTGGAGCGCCGGCCGGTGGACGTGGCGGGGGACGCGTACGCGCTGCTGCTCGCGGGCCAGGCTCCGGAGCTCTTGAAGTCGCTGGGCGAGACGGCGGACCCCGCGGCGCTGAAGGCGCTGTCGTTGGTGGCGACGCAGCGGGTGCTGCGCGCGGCGCGGGCGCCGTCGGTGGAGGTGGCGACGCGGCTCGCGGAGGGCGCGCTGGCCCACCCGGACAACCCCGTGCTCGCGCGGCTGGGGGAGCGGCTGGTGGCGCAGGTGGCCCAGGCCCAGCGGCCGGACGGCACCTGCCAGGGCGGTGAGGGCTGGACGCTACAGCGGCTGCTGGTGGCGACGGCGAACTGCGCCCGCACGGTGCGCGCGGCGCAGGGCACCCCGGAGGGCAAGCAGCGCGCGGCGGCCTTCACCGTGCGCGCGTCGGGCGTCTTCGAGCGCTACCTGCCGCAGGTGAAGGATGGCTATACGGCCGCGGTGCTGCTGGCGGAGGGCTCCGCGGAGGGCAGCGTGGCGGACGCCCTGCGCACCCGCGTGCGCGAGGCGCTGAAGTCCGGCCCGGACGGCACCGCGTGGCTGCCGGTGGAGCCGGACACGGTGCGCGCGGACGGGGAGCTGCCCTCGGAGGCGGAGGCCACGGCGATGGCGGTGCTCGCCCTCCAGGGTGATGCGAAGGCGCCGCTCGCGGACCTGGGCGCCTGGCTGCTCGCGCACTACACGCCGGGCCTGGGCTGGGGGGATGGGCAGGCCAACCGCGTGGGGCTGCGCGCGGCGCTGGCCCTCTTCAAGGACCCGCTGCCCGCCCAGGTGCGCGTGACGGTGGCGCGCGACGGACAGGTCGTCACGGAGGGCACCTACGACACGAAGGCCTTGCGCGAGGTGCTGGCGCTGGAGGCCGCGGCGCCGGGCTCGGCGGGCATGCACACGTGGACCGTGCGCGCGGATCCTGCGGTGCCGGGGCTGGGCTTCTCCCTGGCGCTGTCCGCGGCGGTGCCCTGGAAGAGCGAGGTGAAGGGCGGCCTGCAGCTGGCCGTGACGGGGCCGAAGGAGGCGCGCGTGGGGCAGCTGACGAACGTGCGCGTCCAGGTGGGTGCGCCGTCCTCGTTGCCGCTGCGCTTCCAGCAGGAGCTGCCCGCTGGCGTGCAGGTGGACCCCGCGAGCCTGGCCGCGCTCGTGGCGTCCGGACAGGTGACCTCCTGGGATGTGCAGGATGGTGCGTTGTCCCTGGACCTTTCTCCCAGGGAGCAGGGCGCGCCGGTGCAGGTGGAGTTCCGCGTGCTGCCCACGCTCGCCGGGACGTTGCAGGCGGGCGCGGCGCGACTGGGCGTGCCTGGCCGGCCGGACATCACCGCGTCACTGCCGCCCACCACCTGGGCGGTGCGCTGACGCCCTCCGGTGCCGTGGGGTCATTCTCCACTCACGGCGCCGGTGCAGGTCCCTTCCGTCCGGCCTCGGGGGCGAGTGGAATGCGCGCCGGAAGCGCGGCAGGGGCCCGTTCCTCCGGGCGCCCCCCGCCCGGTGCAATCGCTGCCAGCGTGCGTACACTTCAGGGTGCACGGCGGAGATGCATTTGCGCGCGGCAGCGAGGAATTGGATGGAGCTTGAAGGCTCCGAACAGGAGGAACTGACCCACGCCCTCCTGGGCGCGTTCACCTCGGTGGAGGAACTCCTCCGGATGGTCGAGGTGAAATGCGGCCGCAGCCTGGTGCCCCCCGTCGAGCGGGAGGGGGCGGCGCGGGCTCGGGCGCTCGTGCGCACCGCGGAGGCGGAGGGGTGGACGGACGTGCTGGTGCGCGGCGCGCACGCGGCGGCGCCGGGCCATCCGCGCATCCGCCGCTTCCTGCAGAGCTACCTGTCCTCCGTGCAGCGCAGCGTGTCCGGCAGTGCCCTGGCGCGCATCGTCCAGCAGTCCAGGTTGGCGCTGACGCCGCAGGCCTGGCGCGACCGGCTGACCACGCTGTCGCGGCGCGTGTGCCGCGTGGAGCTGGAAGGCGGCCGCGCGCTGGGCACGGGCTTCCTGGTAGCGCCGGACATCGTCCTGACGAACTCGCACGTCATCGAGCACCGGCTGCTGGAGGCGCTGCGCGTGCGCTTCGATTTGAAGGTGCTGCCGGACCGCATCGCGGTGCACCCGGGCCGGGTGTACGCGGTGACGGCGTGCCTGGCGCAGAGTCCGCACAGCCCGGCGGACCTGATGCACCCGCGCCCGCGCGAGGCCACGCGCGACGAGCTGGACTACGCCTTCCTGCAGATTCAGGACGCCCCCGGCGAGGACCGGATGGGGGACCGGCCGCGCGGCTTCGTCCCGCTGGCCCCGTCGTCGCCCACGGCGTTCGCGCCCGGCGCGCTGGCGCTCGTGGTGCAGCACCCGAAGGGGCGGCCCATGCAGGTGGCGCTGGACACGTTCCAGGCGGTCAACCGCTCCCAGACGCGAGTCACGTACTGCACCAACACGCACCCGGGCTCGTCCGGGTCGCCGTGCTTCACGCCGGACCTGGAGCTGGTCGCGCTGCATCACAGTGGTGACCCACGCCCCGGCCACGAATCCGCCGAGGACGACGAGGGCATCCCCCTGGACACCATCCGCGCGAGCCTGTCCGGGGGCGTGCTGCGCCGCCTGGGCTGGGAGTGACGAGGCCGGGCCCCGGTCTTCCAGAACCTGTCCGACTGTCGGACAGGTTCGTGCGGTGCGCCGCCAACAGCGAGCCTGGAAGCACGGCTGCTACACCCCTGTGACGAGCCCTCGGATCCGCACGCGTGGACGCGCATGCGAGCGCGGAGGAGGGGACTGCTATCGTCCCCGCGCATGAGCCTTCCCGCTCGAAGCACCCTGGCCGCGAAGGTCCTGTCCCACGCCAGCGCGTGGCTCATGTGCACCGTGTTGTGCCTGCTGCCCATGCTCGCGGGCGCGGCGCCGCGCTTCGGCCTCGCGGGCTTGTCCTCCAACAACGAGGTGCGCCTGCGCACGTCCACCGCCCACCTGGAGACGGTGCTGCGCGTGGACCTGCTGCCCACGCCCACGGACGCGGCTCCGGACTCACCGCGCGACGCGGTTGCGGAGGCCACGCGGGTGACGGTGCTGGTGGATCCTCTGCTCGCGGCGGACGGCACGCAGGCGCCGGTGACGGTGCGCGTGGGCACGACGGAAGGCGCGGCGGAGGTGCCCATCTCCGTGCGACAGCCGGTGACGGTGACGCTGTCCGCGGACCTGCCCGCGGCCGGTGACTATCACGGTCGCGTGGTGCTCCTGGGTGACGGCGTGCGGGAGGTCATCCCGCTCGTCGTGCGGCGCGTGGCGGTGGCGCCCACGGTGCAGTTCTATCCGGTGGCCCCCGCGCGCGGCTGGACGCTGGGGCCGTTCTCCGGCAAGGCCACGGTGCGGCTGACCTTCCGGGAGACGGCGGGCGTGGGCGGCGCGGTGGGGCCCGCGGCGGTGGTGCAGCTGGACCGCAGGGCGAGCGGCTCGGGAGACGGTGCGGCGCCCGTTCAGGCGCAGGACGCGAAGTGGTTCTTCCGCGGACCGGATGGCCAGCCGCAGGGCTCGGGGAAGGAGGGCATCCTCCAGGTGCCCGCCTACGGCACCGGCCTGCTGAGCCTGGACGTGGACGACCTGCCGGAGTCCGGCGAGTACACCGGCACGGTGCGGCTGCTCGTGCCGGAGGGCGCGGCGGTGGAGCAGGCCTTCACCGTCTGGGTGAAGACGCCCGCGATGTTCGGCGCGTTCCTCATCTTCCTGGGCGTGGTGACGTCCGCGGCGGTGCGCTTCTACGTGCAGCGCGTGCGCCCGCGCGTGAACCTGCGCAGCCGCGCGGAGGCCGCGCGCCAGAAGCTGCAATCGCTGGTGCCCGCCCGTCCGCTGGAGCGCGAGGCCACCGTGGCCGCGTCGCTGCGCCGTCAGGTGGACGCGCTCCTCGCGGACATCCAGCGGCCGCTGAGCGGGCTCGTCGTGCAGGACTCCGTGCTCGCCCTCTTCGAGGCGCGCCTCCAGCTGTTCTCGCTCTGGTCCGTGCTGCTGCGGCAGTTGGAGGGGCTCAAGGGCGTGGCGCTGCTGGACGCGGAGCGCAAGCTCAAGGCGGTGGAGACGCTGCTCCAGAATGATCAGGCCACGTCCGCGGACTTCACCGAACAGGCGCAGTTGCTGCGCACGCTCGACCTGGAGGCGGTGGCCCGCGCGGTGCTGGAGGCGCGGCTGACGGAGCTGGAGCAGCAGTCGCGGACGCTGTCCTCCCAGCGCGGGGATGACCCCGTCAGCCGCCGGCTCCAGGGCGAGCTGCCCCTGTACGTGCTGCGCGCGCGTCAGCAGTTGCCGGGGCCCGACCTGGAGGCGTCGCGCCGGCTGGTGGAGACCGCGCGCGAGGCGTTCCTCGAAATCCTCCTGACGGACCTGGAGGACGCCTTCACCGCGAAGGAGCTGCCCGGCGGCTTCACGCAGGAGGAGTGGGCGGCGCTGCGCCTGCGCGTGGGCGAACAGCTGGCCCGGGCGCGGGCCCGCATGTCCGCCAGCGTGGACGAGGCGTACCTCTACTACCAGTCCGCGCACGCGCTGTACCTGCGCGAGCTGGTGGACAACCTGGAGGAGGCGCTGACGCAGCTCCAAGCCCAGGCCGGCGGTGGCCTGGACACCCTGGCGGACTGGCGGACCGCGGTGGACGCGCGGCTGGCGTCGGCGCGCGAGCAGTTGGACAAGGGCGAAGCGAACCTGGCCGCGGCGGAGTACCGCGCCGCCCGAGAGGACTTCGCGCGCCACGTCACGCTCCCTCCGCCCCCGGTGTCCACGGGCGGCCGGCTGGCCCTGGAGTCCGTTCCCTCCGCCGTGACGCTGGACCCCTTCTCGCAGCCGGCCATGGAGTCGCCGCCGCCACCGGCATCGCCGCTGCCCGGCGGGCCCGCCACCGGGAACCTCTCCCCCCTGCCGCCGTCGTCCACCAAGGCGAGCACCGACGCGCTGGTGAATCTCGACTGGATTCCCCTGCCGCGCTCGCGCGACCTGTGGAAGGTGGAGCTCGCGGTGCTGGGGATGATGTCCATCATCGCGGTGCTGCTGGGGCTCCAGGTGTTGGACGTCTTCGCGCCCACGTGGGGCGGCTCCGGCGCGTGGATGACCGCCTTCCTCTGGGGCTTCGGCCTGCACCAGGTGGGCAACGCCACCTTCGACGGCCTGTGGGGCATGGTGTCGCGGCTGGAGAAGTAGCGTCAGGCCTTCTTGCCGCGGATGGCGCGCGCGGCCAGCTTGTCCACCAGCGCGGGCGCCACCAGCTTGAGCACCAGCCCCACGCGGCCGGTGAGCGTCATCACCAGCTCGCGCTCGCGGCGCTCCATGGCGTTCAGGATGAGGGTCACGCAGGTGTCCACGTCCATGGTGGGGCCCGCTTCGTCGCGAGGGCTCTGTCCCAGGGGCTGGCCCTCCGGGCCCAGCGCGTGCGCGCGGATGTCCGTGGCCACGAAGCCCGGTGACACCACGAGCACGTCCGTGCCGGTGCCCAACAGTTCGATGCGCAGCGAATCGAAGAAGCCCTGCATGGCGTGCTTGCTGCCGGCGTAGCCGGTGCGCATGGGCACGCCCGTCTTGCCCGTCAGCGACGACACGGCGACGAGCAATCCCTTGCGAGCCTTCACATGCGGCAGCGCGTGGAAGGTGCAGTGCACCGCGCCCAGGTAGTTGATGCGCATGAGGCGCTCATAGAGGCCCAGGTCCTTCACGTCCTCGAAGCGCGAGTGCATGGTGATGCCCGCGTTGTTGACGAGCACGTCCACGCCGCCGAACGCCTCCACCGTGCGCTCCACCAGGCTGCGGCACGCCTCCGGGTCGCCCACGTCGGTGGGCACGGCCAGTGCCTTGCCGCCCGCGGCCTCGCACTTCGCCTTCACGCGCTCCAGCGCCTGGGCATCCCGCGCCGCCAGCGCCACGTTCGCGCCCCGGCCGGCCAGGGCCACCGCCAGCGCCTCGCCGATGCCCGCGGAGGCACCGGTGACAATCACGGTCTTTGCTTGCATGGCCCCATCCTCTCAGGGGCGCGGCCCTTCAGCCATGGCCTCCCGCGAACCGCTCCGCGAAGTGCAGCCCGCCAATGAGCAGCAGCCCGCACAGGAAGCCCACCACGCGCTGGCGCGTGTCCGGGCCCCGGCGCAGCTCCGGCAGCAGGTCCACCGCGCCGATGTAGAGGAACGAGCCTCCGGCGATGGCCAGCACCGTGCCCTGGAGCGAGGGCAGGTACCGGGTGCCCAGCAGCACGCCCGCCGCGCCCACCGCGGCGGTGAGCTGCACCGCGCCCAGCGCGACCAGCGACCGCGCGCGAGTCCAGCCCGCGGCGCGCAGGAGCGCGTAGTCGCCCACCTCCTGCGGCAGCTCGTGGACGATGACGGCGAACGCGGTGGCGAAGCCCGCTTCCGGCGAAACGAGGAAGGCCGCCGCGACCGCCGCGCCGTCACCCACGTTGTGCAACGCATCCGATGCGAGCAGCGCGGTGGGCAGCGTGGGCGAGACCGGGTGGGCGTGATGGCCGTGCGCGTGTCCGGCGGCGGCCTCCGCGTCGTGATGGTGATGGCCCAGGGCCCACTCCATGAGCGTCAGCACGACGAAGCTGGCGAAGGCCCACGCGAAGGCCGCGTCGCCCTTGGCCTCCACCGCCTTCGGAAGCACCTCCAGGAACACCGCGCTCAGGAGCGTGCCGGCAGCGAAGGCCACCAGCGCGGGCAGGCGCCGTTGCAGCCAGCGCTCGGACAGCACTCCGCCCGCGAGCCCGGCCAGGCCGTCCAGCCCCACCGCGATGAAGACGAGCAGGACGGTCTGGGTATCCATCATGGGGCCATCAGCCACGCGAGCACGCCCTGGGGACTGTCCACGTGCACGAAGTGGCCGGCGTCCGGGAGGAAGGCCACGGGGCAGCCGCCGTCCTCCAGGCGCTGGGCGCTCTCATCGGACACGTACCGGCTGCGCCCGCCGCGGATGCAGCGCAGGGGCGGATGCACGGGGCGCTCCACCGCGGGCCAGAGGTCCTCTCCGTTGACGCGGCGGTGGAGCCGGAGGAGCGCGTCGCGGTCGAAGCGCCAGCGCACGCCGTCACCGTCGGGCGTGAGGTTCATGAGGAGCCAGTCCGACAGCGCCTCCGACAGGCCGTTGCCAATGAGGTTCGCGCGCAGGTCCTTGCGGCTGTCCGCGCGCGGCGGGGCCTTCAGGAGGATGTCCAGGACATAGCCGCTGTCCGACAGGTTCAGCGGCACGGGCCCGGGCGCGATGTCGAGCAGCGCCACGCTGCGCACGCGCTCGGAGGACTCCAGGCTGGCGGCCAGGGACACGCGGCCGCCCAGTGAATGGCCCACCCAGTCCACGGCGTCGGTGAAGCCCTGCGCGTCGAGCGTGTCCACCACGTCGCGCGCGAGCGTGGTCAGGTCCGCGTCCGGATGCAGGGCGGGGGACGTGCCGTGGCCGGTGAGGTCGGGCAGGAGGATGCGGCGGCGCGGATCGGCCTGGGTCCACGCGACGGCCAGCGAGCGCAGGTTGCGGCCCGTGCCGAGGAAGCCGTGCAACATCACCGTGAGCACATCACCCGTGCCCACCTGAAAACTTTCGAGCACCACGCCACCACCGCCTTGTGTCGCATGCCTTGACCTGGGGGCACGCCTGCCGCTTCATACCGCGAACCCCCCTTTCGTCGAGGTGAACCCGATGGCATCCGTCTCCTGGTTGTTGCTGGCGCTCGGCGCCAACCCCGTCGCTGCTCCGGCCGCGGCCCAGGCCCCGGCCGACCCGAAGGTCGCGGTGACCACGGTGCTGGACGACTGGCACCGCGCGGCGGCGGTGGCCAACGAGGCGCGCTACTTCTCCTTCTTCACGCCGGACGCGGTCTTCATGGGCACGGACGGCGAGGAGCGCTGGACGGTGGACCAGTTCCGCGCGTGGTCGAAGCCCTACTTTTCCAAGGGCAAGGCGTGGTCCTTCAAGTCGGTGTCCCGCAACGTGTTCTTCTCCAAGGACGGCCAGGTCGCCTGGTTCGACGAGGCGCTGGACACGCCCAACCTGGGCCCCGCGCGCGGCAGCGGCGTGCTGGTGAAGGACGCGGCCGGTTGGAAGATCGCCCAGTACAACCTCTCCGTCCCCATCCCCAACGACCTGATGGGCGAGGTGACGAACCGCATCGCCACGTACTCCAAGGCAAAGCCCGCCACACCGCCCGCGCCGGCAGCCCAGCCCGCGAAGAAGCCCTGATCGCGATGCCCGCCTGCGTCATGGCCGCGCTCCATGACAGAACCATGACAAACGCATGGCGGAGCTGAGGCCCTCCGCCATTTCCTACGCTGTACGTTGGGGTCCTTCGCCGCTCTGTACCGGAGGCCCCAACGCATGCGTGTCATCACCCCCGACCTTCTCGTCGCGGCCGTGACGGAACTCTCCCGGGGATCGAAGCTGGTCCGACTGAAGGACGTTCAGGCGTGGTGTGAGTGGAACGGCGTGGATGCGCAGGGCGACGGCCTCCGGAACCAGGCGCTCTGGGAAGCGGAGCGCGCCGAGGCCCAGGGGCAGCGCCGGCTGCTGAAGTTCAAGAGCGGCGAGTGCAAGCAGTCCCGCCTGGGCTGGGCGCTCATCCCCCACGGGACCAAGGCGCGCGAGCTGGCCACGGACCTGCGCTGGTGCGAACAGTCATGGAACGGCATGGACTGGGAGTGGGTGGGCGGAGTCGCGCCCGTCCCCGAGCGCCGGCCCAACCGGATGCGGAACGAGGAGCAGGCGCCCGCCTCGCCGTGAGCCCCTGATCCGCAGCCAGAGCTCGCGGAACGCCACCACGACTGAAGGGAGCACGCCGGCCCGGGGCGGCACCGCGCCCCGGTGGCTTCAGACCGCGTCCTGGATGTTGTTCAGGTACGTGTCGATGCCGTGCTTGCCGTCCAGGGCGAAGACCTCGCCGTTCCCGGGGGAGTCGAAGGTGTGGATGGTGGCGCCTTCCGGATACTGGGTGGACGGGCCGCCGTTGAGGATGCCGATGCCGGGGAAGAGGCCGGACGCGATGCCGCTGACGATGTCCGTCACCGGGTTGAACGCGTGCGTGCCCAGCCACGTGGGCACGGGGTCCTGCTTGTTCACGTAGAAGGTGTACTTGGGCCCGTCCGGGAACGTCTTGCCCGCGCCCGCGAAGGTGGAGACGTTGATGTTCCCGAGCAGCGCCTCGCGCTTGTCGCGGTTGCCGTCGCCGAAGATGGGCAGGTTTCCCCAGAAGCCGCCCATGTCGTCCTTGATGCGGTTGTCCACCTCGCGCAGCGCGCTCGACACGATGGCGCCACCCTGGCTGTAGCCGGTGACGTTGACCTTCTTGCCGGCCTGCAAGTCCCTGTAGATGGCGTCCGCCAGCGTCTGGGCCGCCTTGTTGTCTCCGAGGCCCAGCCGGTCCAGGCCCGTCTGTGTCACGTCCGCGGGCAGTCCCTCCGTGGCGTTGTAGATGGGCACCACGTTGGTGCCCGACTCGTTCGCCAGCTTCTGGGCCTCGCCCGTGGCGTTCCCGTCTCCCTGCGGCTGCGTGAGGATGCCGTTGACGTGGTACGTCGTCGGCGTCGGGGAGGCGATGGGCTTCTCCGGCTTGAACGGCGGCACCTCCGAGACGGAGAACTTGTCCGGCGGATAGGCGTAGCCGTCCGAGCCCAGGTACATGCCGTCGTAGGTCTTCGGATCCGCGCTCGAGTCGATCTTCAGCGCGCCGCGGGCCACCTTCGTCGCCTCATCCAGCTGCACCGTGCCGGCCTGGACCGTGCCCGTGTTGGACTGGATGGGCGGCAGGTTCGCGTTGCCCGGGGTGGGGGAGGAGGCGCGCTTCGCCTCGAAGACGTCCTTGGCCGCCAGGGGACGCGCGAGCGCGTTCTTCGCCACGGGACCGGACTGCTCCTCCACGGCGCGCGGCGTCACCTGCCGGACTCCGCCTCTTCCCACTCCGTCGATGGACATGTCCCGGACCTTCCGTGCTCGTGGTTCGAGAAGGTTATCGGGAGATGAGAAGAAGAGTTGTCCCGATCAGGGCAGAACGCTGACGTGGATGCCCGGCGTGCGGTGCTCCGTCGCGCGCTCCACCACGCGGCCCAGGCGCAGCAGCAGGTGCTCCTCGTAGGGGCGCCCCATGAGGTGCACGCCCACGGGCAGGCCGGCGCGGTCGAAGCCCGCGGGCACGGAGAGGGCAGGGCAGCCGGTGAGGTTCGCCAGACGGATGAAGCGCATCAGGGCGTCCACCACCGGCAGGTTCGACTCGCCGGCCGGGAGCGTCGCTTCGGGGATGGCGGGCGCGGTGCTGGCCGTCGTCGGCGTGACGATGACGTCCACGTCCGCCATGAGCGCCAGCAGCTCGCGGGTCAGCCGGTGCCGGTGCCGCAGGGCGTGGATGAGGTCCGTGGCCCGGAAGTGGCGCCCCAGCGCCAGGTTGGTGCGCGAGTCGAGCCCGAACACGGACGCGCGGGCCTTCACCTGCGGCAGCATCGCCTCCGCCATCTCGCTCAGGATGATGCAGCTGTGCGTCCAGAGGATGGTGTTCAGGTCCGGCGCGGGAAGCTCCACCACCGTGGCGCCCGCGTCGGTGAGGGCGCGCACGGCCTCGCGGCAGCGTGCCACCACGTCAGCGTCCGCGTCCTCGAAGTAGGGCGTGCAGATTCCCAGCCGGATGCCCTTCAACGCGCCGTCTTCAAAGCCAGACAGGTGATGCGGAGGCTGCTGCCGGGCGACGACGTCGTGTCCGTCCGGTCCGGCCACAATCGCATACGCCGCCGCGACGTCGTCGACGGTGAGGCCCAGGGGGCCCACGTGCGCCACGTTCCAGCACAGCGGGGGCACACCCGTCTCCGGGATGCGGCCCCAGGTGGCCTTGAGGCCGACGATGCCGCACAGCGCGGCGGGGATGCGGATGGAGCCGCCGCCGTCCGCGCCAATGCTCACCGGACACAAGCCCGCCGCCACCACGGCTCCGGAGCCGCTGGAGCTGCCACCGGTGATGTGACCCCGGTTCCACGGGTTGCGCGCGGCGCCGTGGTGCGGGTTCAACCCGATGGGGTTGATGCCAATCTCCTGCATGTTGGCCTTGCCAAGGATGACCGCGCCCGCGGCCTTCAACCGGGCGGCCACGGTGGAATCGGCTTGGGCCGGCTCGGTGCGGAACGTGGTGCCCAGCGTCGTGGGGAAGCCCGCAAGGTCCAGCTCGTCCTTGATGACGACGGGCACACCGTCGAACACGCTCAATGGCATTCCGGCGCGCAGCCGCTCCGCGGAAGCCTCCGCCGCCCGCAGCACCTCCTCCGGCTTGCGAGCGATGAAGAGCCCCAGGCGGTCCACACCGACGTCCAGCCGTTCAATCGCCTCGTGGACCTTGCGCGCCACGGCCACCGGATCCGTGCTCCCGTCCCGGTAGGCGCGAGCGAACGCCGCGACCGACTCCTGCTTCGGCGTCACGGGCGACGCGGCGGCAGCGCGCGCGGCCTGCTCCACCGGTGTCTGTGATTCGGAAGGCGGCGCACCCGGAGGCAACGGGTACTGGATGGGCGGAGCATCGCCGGCGGACAGCTCGCGCCACTGCTCGATGCCGCTGTCCCGCATCAACTTCTCCACCAGCGCGGGGCCTACGCCGCCCCGCTCCAACGTGTTGACCATGGCCTTGAGGGCCATGCCAGAGAGTCGCGGAGCCTTCACCGGTGCGCGTCGGTAGGTCATGAGCCACAGCCTAGCGTGAGGCCGACCGGTCGCGACCTGTTCGACGCGATGAACGAAGACGGGCCCGTGACGCTGACGCAAACCTGAGCTGCTCCGCCGTCATCCGACGTGCTGGAGGGCGCGTGATACATTCCGCGGTGTCATGAGCCCGCGCCGCCGAATCTTCTCCTTCGTCCTGTGTCTGTTGGCGACCGTCACCGGCTGCAAGAAGGAGGCGCCCGCCGCGCCTTCCAAGCCCACCATCGGCCTGGTGCTGGGACTGGGAGGCCGGGGCGACCATGCCTTCAACGACTCCGCTTTGCGTGGACTGGAGCTGTGGGCCGGGGGAGTGAAATACGAGAAGGCGGGCTATCAGGACGCAACCGCGTCCGAGCGGCAGGCCTCGCTGGCGCCGGACGTGGCGTCGCGCGGGTGGGAGATGATTCCGCTGGGCATCACGCCGGTGGTCCTCCAGAGCCGCGTGGCGGAGGACTACGAGCCGAACCTCCAACTGCTCGCGGAACAGCGCGTGTCGCTGGCGATGGGCGTGGGTTTCATGCTGGAGAACGCCGTGGAGACGGTGGCCCGGCGCAATCCCTCTCTGCCCTTCCTGCTGGTGGACAGCCCGCTCCTGGACGCGCAGGGCCGGGCCATCACGCTGCCCAACGTGCGCACGGTGGTGTTCCGCGAGGAGGAGGGCTGCTTCCTCGCGGGCGCGCTGGCCGGGCTCGTCACGAAGACGGGCCGGGTGGGCATGGTGGGCGGGATGAAGATTCCCCTGGTGCAGCGCTATGAAGCCGGCTTCCGGGCTGGCGTGGCCGCGACGAACCCGAACGCCACGGTGCTGGTGAACTACACCGGCAGCTTCACGGACTTCGCCCTGGGCAAGCAGGTGGGGCAGGACCTGCTGCTCAAGAACACGGACATCCTCTTCGCGGCGGCCGGCGTGGACGGCCTGGGCGCCATCCAGGCCGTGAAGGAGGCGCGCGAAGCCGGCAAGGCCGTGTCTGTGATTGGCGTGGACTCGGACCCGTCCCACCTGGCGCCGGAGGCGGTGCTGTCCGCCGTCGTGAAACACGTGGACCTGGTGGTCTACGAAGCCATCCGCGAGCAGCGCCAGGGGCGCTTCCAGGGCGGCAATGTCTCGCTCGGGTTGAAGGAGGGAGGCATGGGGCTGGCGCCCGTGCGCCTGGACTTCCCTGGCAAGGCGGAGGCGCTGCGCACGGTGGAGGCGCTCCGGGCCCGTGTCATCTCCGGGGAGCTGAAGGTGCCCACGCAGCCCGACGCCGCGCAGGCCGCTGGCGCCAATCCCTGAACACGGGCCCCCGCCAGTGCAGTCCGGCTGGCTCAAGAACCGCTTCGGCTGTCCTGTTAGAAGGGCGGCCCGAGAGTCTCCACCTTCAGCTGGCCCTCGTTGATGGCCACGCTGAGCCGGCGCAGGAGGTTCAGCTGCTGCTGTTGCGTGAGTGAGGGCACGGACGCCGCCAGCTCGCGCGCCTGGGCATCTCCCCACCTGCGTGCGGAGAGTGCCCGCTCCACCACCTCGTTGCCGCGGGCCCAGGCCTCGGCGTTCCGCGTGTCTGGCGCGGGGGGCTCCTGGGGGGCCGGGTCCTCCCGGGGCGGGGCATGGGGCGCCTGGGCCTGCAACGCGCGGCTCACAGCCTGCTCGATGCGTGCCTCCAGGTCCGAGGGCAGTGCGGGGGAGGGCGCACCGGACAGCGCCACGGCGGGAGCCTGGCGCTGCGAGAGCAGCTGGTCGAGGCGTCCCTCCATCCGCTCCAACCGGGTCTCAAGCTCCCGGTTGTTTTCGGAGGCGCGCTGGCCCTGCACGAAGAGGGCGAGCCCTGCGCCGAAGAACATCAGGTTGAGCACGACGAGCGTGCGGCTGAGTGGAAACATGGCGCGGGGTGCCTTCAACGCGGGAGGCTCACGGGCCCTTGGTCTCGAAGTGAGAACCGGTGGCGACGTAGATGTACGTGCACGTCGCCGTGCTGTCGTAGAGAACCTCAAGGCGCGAATCCGAGTTCAGCGAGCGGATCGTCGCGAGCATGCCGGCATCACTGGTCGAGCAGCTCACGGTGACGCCAGAGGCACCCCTCGCGTTGCACCAGCCGACCCCCGACCCGGTGGAAGCACACCACATGTACGACAAGCTGTCCGAGCCGTTGCGGGCCGTCCCCAGGTTTCCGCTGAACCGGCGGGCCGTGGCGTCAACGGAGACCGAAGAGCTGAACTTCTCGCCGGCGAAGCTGATGGCGGAGAGACCCATCGCGACACACAGCCCCCACATCATTCCCGTCTTCTTCATGCGGACTCCTTCTCTCTGTTGGATGAACGGTTCTTCCTGGGTACTCCAGGTGCGCGGGGTTCTATGCCATCAGGTGGAAGGATCCAGTTTTCGCGGAGCGCTGTGTCTCGTCTCCGCGAACCATTCGGGGAGCGGTCGCGTCGCTCCACTCAACCGCGCCACCGCATCCTCCAGCGCGTCCTGATTGGCCCAGACGATGTCCGCGTCGCCGTGCTTTCCCACCAGGTCCAGGATGAAGTGGCAAAAGAGGCCGCCGTCACGCGCGGCGGCGAAGCCATACGAGCGGCACGCCAGCGGCCGGTGCGCGTAGACGCGGCACGCCCCCGTCTCCAGGTCCAGCAGCGGGCAGGTGTATGGACGGTCCTCCTGATGGGCCATGGCGTCGACGCGGGTGCGGAGCTCCTCCTGCGCCTCGGCGGGGAGCTGCTGGAGCCCTTCCTCCAGGTAGCTCCACTCCAGATGCGTGAGCGGGAGCGGCGCGGCCAGGTGGCGGCAGCAGTGATCACATCCTCTTCGGCAGGGCCACCAGTCATGGGCGCCGGAGATGTCCGCCGCACGCGCCTCCACGCGTGCGTAGACGGCCTCCAGCGCGCGGCGTGCTTCGTCGGGCGTGCTCATCGGAGCGACTTTCTATCGCTCCGCTGGCACCGGCGCATCCGTCCCTCGGAGCGCTACGCCCCGGCTGTCCAGCCGCCGTCGATGTCGATGACCTGACCGGTGGCGTACGCGCACGTGGCGAGGAAGTACGCCGCGTCCGCCATGTCGCGCACGGTGCCCGGCTTCTTGAGCGGGACCTTGCTCACGAGCGCGTCCAGGAACGCGCCGACCTGCTCCGGCGGGACGCCCCAGTCGAGGGCGGTGTCGCGCGTCAGGCCGGGGGACAGGACGTTGACGCGGATGCCCTTGGGCGCCAGCTCCACGGACAGCGAGCGGCCCATGGCATTGACCGCGCCGCACAGGCCCGCGCCGCCCGCGTAGTTCACCAGGGCCGTGTGACCCGCGATGCCGGAGCACAGGATGATGGCGCTGCCCGGGGCCATCTTCGGCACCGCGTAATGGCAGGCGGAGAGCTGGCCGAAGAAGCGGTCGTTGAAGAGGGCTCGCCACGACTGCGAGGGCACGCTGTCCACCGCGCCGAACACGGCCCCGCCCGCGCACGTCACCAGCAGGTCCACGCGAGGCACGGAGTCGATGAGCCGCTTCACCTGTGCGTCATCGCCCACGTCGGTGACGATGCCCCGGACGCCTTTGCCAATCTTCGCAGCCGCGTCCTCCAGGCGCTGTTGCCGGCGCCCGGCGATGACCACCTCCGCGCCCTCGCTGGCGAAGCGCTCCGCGATGGCGAAGCCAATGCCTGTCCCACCGCCCGTGACGACCGCGATCTTCCCGTCCAATGCGCCCATGTGTGTGCCTCCTTGGATAGGCATACGGATGGCACAGGTACGGCTGGCAATGCCATCCAGCGGGAGGGCATCATTCCGACCGCTCCTCGCGGACGCGCTTGCTGGCGCACCTCACCCCATGGAACGAAGTGCCCCATGCTCATCCTCCTTCGAGCCCTGGGCCTCTTCGTTCTGACAGCCGTGGCCGAAGTGGTGGGGTGCTACCTGCCCTACCTCTGGCTGCGCGAGGGCAGATCTCCGCTGCTCCTCGTTCCGGCGGCCGTGAGCCTCGCCGCCTTCGCATGGCTCCTGACGCTCCACCCCACGGGGGCCGCGCGGACCTATGCCGCTTATGGAGGCGTCTACATCGCGGTGGCCCTGGCATGGCTGTGGGCCGTGGAGGGGGAGCGACCCAGCGCCTGGGACATCGTGGGGGCCCTGGTGGCTCTGACAGGAATGGCGATCATCGTCCTGGCGCCTCGCAGGTAGTCCTGCGCCAGGGCATCCAGGAGCCGTGCAGGCCGCATGTGGCCGGGTGCGCGACACCCCCGGACCGGGGTAGACACACGGCATGTCCGCCCCGCTCGACAGCGGCGTGCACCGGGGCGTGGACGTTCGCTGCCCCGCGTGCATCCGCTTCATCCCTGCTGATGCCGCGTGCCCGCACTGCCTCTGTGGTGCCATCCCGTTGGAGCGCTATGGCTCCGCGCGGGCGTTGGTGAAGTCCGGTGTGGACCGCTTCGCCCTGGCAGCCCGCACCGCCGCGCTGGAGCCCGCCCAGGTGGCGGTGCTGGAGGCGCGCTACGAACGGCAGTGGGGCGCGGTGCGGCGCCTCTCCGAGGACGCCCGTCGTATCGAGCCCCTCCTCATCCAGCGCGGCTTCGTGCGGGAGCTGGAAGACGCGTGGGCGGTGATACTGCCCATCGAGGAGTCGTCCCTGGAGGAGATGCTCGCGCCCTTCAGCCCCATGCCGGACTCGGTGGAGTGGCTGGCGAACCAGTCTCCGGATCCGACCCTGCGCCTCCTGGGCGCGCTCGCCTGTGTGCACCAGGGCATCTGGTCGAAGGAAGCCCGCTTCTCCGTGAGCAACCAGGTGCTGCACGGGGAGGGCCGCGTGGCGGTGGAGGCCATGCTCGCGATGACGCGCTGGCGCAACGGCCTCAACCCTCGGCTCAGCCCCGAGGAACGCGAGCGGATCCGGACGCTCGCCCTGGGGCTACTCCATGTGCCGGAGCTGTCCGCGCGCGCCGCGGTCGCGTGGACGCGGGCTTCGCATGAGCCGACACCCGCGAACGTCACCGAAGTGCTGCACCGGGGCCTGTATGGCTCCGACCCGGATGTCCGCTTCGAGTGCGCGCTGTGCCTTCGCGACGAGATGGAGGTCGCCCAGGCGCTGGACTCCTCCGACGCGGACGCCGCCGCCTTCGCGCGGCGCACCTTGAGCCAGTGGGGCTCGCGCCGGCTGCTCGCGCGCCTGCAGCGGGACGGGGACGCGGCCTTCGCCAAGGAGGTCCTCCGCGAACTCCCCACCCCTCCGCCCGAGGGCGCCCTGGAAGCGCTGCTCACCGTGTCGCTGCGTACGGTCGGGTCGCTCGCGGACGAGCTGCTCTCCTTCGCGAAGCGGCGCCCCTTCCGCGCCTGGGGGCTGGAGGATCAGCGGCGCTGGGCCCGCTGGGCGCGCTCGGTGCTGAGCGACCTGCCCGCGGAGACCGCGCTCGACTTCTTCAGCTGGGCCGCCACACCTCCCCGCGACGACCCCGAGCCTCCCGAGGAGGAGGAGTCCGAGGCGATGTGGGCCTTCCTGGAGGAGACCGTGCACGCCATCGACCGGGGCGCGGCGAAGGACCGCACCGAGTGCTTCCGTGACTCCTCGTTCGCGCGCTTCCTCCACCATTCGGGCGTGGACGAACAGCGGAGGCTGAACGACTGGGCCCGCGACCCGAACAGCGGTGAGGCCCTGTTGGAGGCGTTGCTCATGTTCCCCTCCAGGGCCCGGAACCTGAGCCTCATTCCGGAGCACCCGAGCACGGAGAAGCACCCCGACCCCGGTCACTTCGGCCGGCTGTTGATGGCCGTCTGGGAAGGGCCGGGCCAGCACCTCTTGGTTGCGCCGCTGGCCCGCGTGGTGCGTTCCTGGAGCTCCCTCACCGGAAGCGAGCTGTTCGTCGAAGCCTTGTGGCGGCGCTTCCAGTCCCATCCCGCCGAGCGCGCTGCCCTGCTCACCGCCTTCGCGGCCTGGCGAGACCGCCTGTGGGAGCACCAGTGCGAAGTGGAGCCGGACGCGCTGGTGCGCTTCCAGACCTGGTGGCGCGTGGATCCGGAAGGGCTCTACCGCCAGACGGAGCAGCTGCTGGAGCGCGTCCCGGTGGAAGCGCTGCCCAAGAGGTTGCGCGCCCTCTGGGACGCGGCGGAGGAGCTGGTGGGCACGCGCCCGCGCACGGCGTCCCTCTCCGTGTCGAAGGGCGCCATGGCGCTGCGCAACGGGCTGGAGTCCCGCGACGTCCAGGTCCTCGACGTCCTGGACGCGGAGCTGGAGCACTTCGAGTCGTGGCTCCCCGCCTTCGAACAGCGCGTGCGCGCCACGCCGTCCCCGCAGGAGGAGTCCAACATCCACCGCGACTTCCTGGACGACACGCACAACGCGCTGCGGATGATGCGGGAGCGCCGCGAGCGCAGGCGTGAGGACCAGGAGCGCGAGCGGCAGCGCGAAATCGACCGTCAGGTGGCCGAGTCCCGCCGCCGCGACCAGGAGCGCCAATTGGAGGCGCAGCGCCGCGAGGCCGAAGCGCTCCGGGCCCGGCAGGCCGCGGAGCGCGAACAGCAGGAGACGCTCTCCCGCGTGAACGCGCAGCGCCTGCTGGTGACGCTCCAGCCCCGCGTGCCGCTGAAGGACGTGGACCGCGAGGTGCTCTTCCCTGAGTCCGCCTTCCCCACGCTCGTGGACTACGCGCGGATGATCAAGGCGATGCAGCAGGGTGGGGACGTGATGAAGCTCTTCGAAACCCTGGGGCTCACGCCCGCCACCTGGGCCGCGCAGGCCACCGCCTGGGGACAGGTGATGGTGGGCCGCATGGAGCTGGGCATGCGCTTCGGGGAGCTGCTCGGGGCGCCCTGGGAGTGATGTCCCCGGGCGCCGCCGTGGGGGCCTGACGCGCTACTGCGCGGTGGCGCCGCCGTCGAGGACCATCTCCGCGCCGGTCATCAGTTTGGACTCGTCCGACGCCAGGTAGACGACGGCGTTGGCCACGTCGTCCGGTTCACCGAAGCGGCCCGCGGGGATGCCCTTGAGCATGCGCGCGCGTGTCTTCTCCGCCTGGCCACCGGCCTGGGCCAGCGCCTCCACCATGGCGGTCTCCACATAGCCGGGGTGGATGGAATTGCAGCGGATGCCATAGCCCTTGTAGGCGCAGTGCAGCGCAATGGACTTGGACAGCATGCGCACGGCGGCCTTGCTGGAGCAGTACGCGGGGAACTGCGGCACGCCCACGAGCCCCGCGATGGAGGAGATGTTGATGATGGAGCCCTTGGACCCGCACTCCTTCATCACGCGGATGCCGTGCTTGCAGCCCAGGAACACGCCGTCCAGGTTGACCGAGTGCACGAACTTCCACTCGTCCAGGGACATCTCCTCCACGTCCTTCACGATGCCCATGCCGGCGTTGTTCACGAGCACGTCCAGCCGCCCGAACTTCTCCACCGTGCGCGCCAGCGCGCTCACCCACTGGTCCTCGCGGGTGACGTCCAGCGGGAGGAACAGGCCGGCGTCGCCCAGCTCCTCCGCCACCGCGCGGGCTTCACCCTCGCGCCGGTCGGTGACCACCACCTTCGCGCCCTCGCGCGCGAGCATCCGGGCGGACGCGGCGCCCAGGCCCCCCGCGCCGCCGGTCACCAGGGCCACCTTGCCTTCGACTCGCTTCATGGTCGTCGTTCCTGTCTGAGCGGCGGGTGCTTCACGCCGCGGGGTTGGGGGTGAGGAGGATCTTCCCGTTGCGGCCCGGCTCCAGCGCGCGCTTCACCGCGTCCTGGATGCGCTCCAGCGGATAGGTGCCGTCCACGGGCGCCTGGAGCGTGCCCACGGCCATCAGCTCCGCCAGCCGCGCGAGCGTGGCGTTCTGCTCCTCGCGAGGGGCGTCGCGCAGCCAACGCGTCAGCCAGAAGCCGCGCAGGGTGACGTCCTTGAAGATGGTGGCCGCCGCGGACAGCTTGGGGCCCTTGCCGCTCATGGCGCCGTAGTTCACCAGCGTGCCGCCGGTGGAGAGACAATCGCCCACGCGGCGCGCGGACTCTCCGCCCACCGCGTCGATGCCCAAGCGCACCTTCGCGCCGCCGGTGGCCGCGCGCACCTGCTGGGGCAGCTCGTCCGTGTCCATCAGCACCACGTCCGCGCCCTGGGCCTTGAGCTCGTCGGCCAGCTCCTGGCGGCGCACGACGTTGACGGTCTTCAGGCCCATCACCTGCGCCAGGGTGATGAGGTAGCGGCCCACTGCGGAGTTGGCGGCGTTCTGCACCACCCACTCGCCGGGCTGGAGCGTCACGAACTGACGCAGCATCAAATAGGCGGTGGGCGGGTTGATGAGCAGCATGCTCGCCTGGAGCAGGTCCAGACCCGGAGGCACGGGCAGCAGCTGCGCGGCGGGTGCGGTGAGGTGGGTGCGCCAGGTGCCCGCGCCCAACGGGAGGAACACGAGGTCGCCCACGGCCACCGCGTCGGAGCCGGACACCTCCACCACTCGGCCCACGCCCTCGTTGCCGGGCGTGGCGGGCAGCTTGGGCAGCACGCCGTATTCGCCGGAGAGGGTGAGCAGGTCGGACGGGTTGATGGGCGTGGCGAGCACGGCCAGCCGCGCCTCGCCGGGCTTCAGCGGCGCGGGGGGCTCCTCCACCACCTGGGCGACGTCGGAAGGCGGCCCGAAGGCCGAGAAGCGCACTGCTTTCATGGCATTGCTCCCGCGCTGTGAAGGCGGCAACACCCTAATCGCCTTCCGCCCTGCTGCCGAGCGTGCGCTGTGATGCCACGCGCGGTGTGCATCCGCTGGTGGATGGATCCGCTCCGCCTGCATTCCCGCCCCGAGGGCGAGGCGCTCTGTCCACCCCCGGACGCGAGAGGAAGGAGGCTAACGGCCGGCGACGATCGGGCCTCGCCACGACGCTGGGGGCTGCACAGGTTCTGAAATGGACCCCTCGGTGGGGCGGGTGGGGAC
>NZ_RAWN01000164.1:0-21708 GCF_003668895.1 Corallococcus sp. AB045 | reverse complement strand
ACCCTGCGCTTCCCCCCCGAGCTCCCCATCTCGAGCCGGGTGGAGGACATCACCGCGGCCATCTCCGCCCATCAGGTGGTCATCGTCGCGGGGGCCACCGGCTCAGGGAAGACGACGCAGCTGCCCAAAATCCTCCTCGCCATGGGGCGCGGCCGTCCTCGCCAGATTGGCGTCACCCAGCCCCGGCGCATCGCCGCGACGAGCGTGGCGGCGCGCGTGGCTCGCGAGGTCGGCACGGAGCTGGGCACGGACGTCGGCTACCAGATCCGCTTCGAGGACCGCTCGTCCCGGCAGACGGCCGTGAAGTTCATGACCGACGGCGTCCTGCTCGCGCAGATCCACAGCGACCCGCTCCTGAAGCGCTACGACACCATCGTGCTCGACGAGGCCCACGAGCGCAGCCTCACCATCGACTTCCTGCTCGGGTGGCTCAAGCGCATCCTCCCCAGGCGCCCCGACCTCAAGGTGGTGGTGAGCTCGGCCACCATCGAAACCGAGCGCTTCTCGCAGTTCTTCGGGGGCGCTCCCGTCATCCAGGTGGAGGGCCGGACCTTTCCCGTGGACGTGCTCTACGAGCCGCCCCCCGAGGAATCCGAGCTCGCTGACGCCGTCGCCGATTCGGTGGCGAACGTGCTCTCGCTCGACCCGGACGGGGACGTGCTCGTGTTCCTCCCCGGGGAGCGGGAGATCCGCGAGGCCGAGAATGCCCTGAACGCGCGCGAGCTCCGCGGCACGGTGGTGCAGCCCCTGTATTCGCGCCTGTCGGCCTCCGAGCAGTCGCGCGTCTTCGCCACCATTCCCCAGCGCCGGGTCATCCTCGCCACCAACGTCGCGGAGACGTCGATCACCATCCCGGGCATCGTCTACGTTGTGGACACGGGGGTGGCGCGCCTGTCGCGCTACGACCCACGCTCGGGCACCACGCGCCTGCACATCGAGCCGGTCTCCCAGGCCAGCGCCGACCAGCGCAAGGGGCGCTGCGGACGCGTGCGCGAGGGCATCTGCGTGCGCCTCTACGAAGAGGTCAACTTCACCACGCGGCCCGCCTTCACCGACCCGGAGATCAAGCGCACCGGGCTCGCGGGGGTCATCCTGCGGATGAAGTCCCTCGACCTCGGTGACGTCGAGGACTTCCCCTTCCTCGACCCGCCCCAGCCGAGAGCCATCGCCGAGGGCTGGCGGGTGCTCGAGGAGCTCGGGGCCATCGAGGGAAAGGAGCGCACCCTGACGCAGCTCGGGCACCAGCTCGCGCGCTTCCCGGTGGACCCGCGCATCGCGCGGATGATTCTGGCCGGCGCCGAGTACGGGTGCCTGGACGAGGTGCTCATCGTCGCCGCGGCGCTCAACCTGCAGGACCCGCGCGAGCGGCCACGGGAGCTCGCGCAGAAGGCGGACGCGTCGCACTCGCGCTTCCGTGACGAGCACTCGGACTTCATGGGGCTGCTCAAGCTGTGGGCGTTCGTGCGCGAGGCCGAGGAGCGCGGGACGTCCCATCTGCGGCGCGTGTGCCGGGACAACTTCCTGTCCTTCCTGCGGGTGCGCGAGTGGCGGGACGTCCAGCGCCAGCTCGAGGAGACCGTCCGCGAGCTGCGCCTGCCTCGCAAGGGCCGGGGCGCCCCGGCGCGCGGGGACCTCCTGCACCAGGCGCTCCTCACCGGACTCCTGTCCCGCATCGGCCAGTGGAATCCGGAGCAGCGCCACTATGTGGGCGCGAAGCAGACGCGCTTCACGGTCCACCCCTCGTCGGCGCTCGCGAAGAAGCCCCCTGCCTGGGCGATGGCGTTCGAGCTCGTGGAGACGTCCCAGCTGTTCGCGCGCACCGTGGCGAAGCTCGACCCGGAGTGGCTCGCGGCGGCGGCCCCCCACCTGCTCAAGCGCAGCTACTCCGAACCGCACTGGTCGGAGAAGTCCGCGCGCGCCATCGTGAAGGAGAACGCGACCCTCTTCGGGCTTCAGGTCTTCAAGGAGCGCCCCGTCTCCCTGGCCAGCATGGACCCCGCCCGGGCACGGCTGATGTTCCTCGAGCATGCCCTGGTGCGCGGCGAGTACCGCACCCGGGGGGCGTTCCAGGAGAAGAACCGACAGGTGCTCGAGCGCGTGGCGCGCCTGCGGGACAAGGCCCGGCGCAGCGAGCTGCTCGACAGCGAGGCGCTGCTGACGTTCTTCGACCAGCGCGTCCCAGCGGACGTGACGGACGGAGCGGGTTTCGAGGCCTGGCGCCGCAAGGCCGAGGCGGCCGACCCCGACGTGCTCGTCCTCTCCATGGAGGATGCCCTTTCGCACGACCCGGGCCTGTCTCCGAAGCACTACCCGGACGCCATCTCCCTGCACGGCGCGTCCGTCCCCGTGACGTACACCTTCGACCCATCGGCCGAGGACGATGGCATCACCGTGAGCGTGCCGCTGCTGCTGCTCGCCCAGTTGGTCCCAGGTGAGCTCGACTGGACCATCCCCGGTTGGCAGCGGGAGAAACTCACCGCCCTGCTCGAGCAGGTCCCCCGCGCCCAGCGCAAGCAACTGGGGCCCGTGCCGGAACTGGTCGACCGTCTCGAGAAGGAACTGGTGCCCTTCCGCGGGCCGTTGATTCCAGCGCTCGCGCGTGCGGTGTCCCGGCTGTGCGGCGTGGACGTGCCCGAGGAGTCCTTCCGCGCGGATGCCGTGGTGCCGTACCTGCGCATCACGCTCCGGGTGCTCGACGAGCGGGGAAAGGAGCTCGCGAAGAGCCGCGACGCCGACGCGTTGCTCGATCAGTACGGGGGACATGCACGGGCGGCGCTGCGCAGCGCGGCACCGGCTTCGGACTGGGAGCGCAAGGGGCTGACCGCATGGACCTTCGGCGAGCTGCCCCCCTTTGTTACCCGGCGGGTCGGCGGGCTCGATGTCCGCAGCTACCCCGCGCTCGTCGACCGGGGCGCTGCCGTGGACCTGGTGCTGCTCGAGACCTCCGCCGCCGCCGACGCGGCCACGCGCACGGGGGTCCGCCGGCTCCTGATGCTCGCCGCGCGCGGCCACGTGGCCGTCAGCGGCGCGCGCATGCCGCTGCCCTTCCCGTCCCTGGACGGCGCGCCGCCCGCGCGGGGCAAGGCCGACGCCTTCAAGGCGCTCGTCCTCGCACGCAGCGTCGACGATGCGTTCAAGCTCGCACCGGGTGCGCCGCTGCCCCGCACGAAGGCGGCCTTCGAGGCGCTGGTCCATGAGGGCTCACCGCGCATCGAGCGTGAGGCCCGGGACTGGGCGAACGCCGTCGTCGTCACCTCCTCGGAGCTCGCTGCGACGCTCGCTGCACTCAAGGCGGCCTCCAAGGGGCCGAGCGGCGCGGCGGCCGTGCGGGACATCCGCTCGCAGCTCGGGCAGCTGTTCCCCGCGAACCTCATCGAGTGGATTCCCCTCGTGCGCCTGCTGCACTACCCGCGCTACCTCCGCGCGGCCCAGGCACGGCTGTCTCGTGCAGTGGCGAACCCCCCGAAGGACGCAGGCAAGGCCGCGCCCTTCCTCCCCCTGTGGGAGACCTTCCTCGCCAGGTCCGCCACCGCGCGTGACCAGGAGGCAGCGCAGGAGCTGCGGTGGGCCTTCGAGGAGCTCCGCGTGGCCATCTTCGCTCCGGAGGTGACGACGCCCGTGTCGGTGACGGTGGCGAAGGTCGGCGCGGCCCTCGCGGCGCTGCGTTAGAAGCGAGTGGCTGTCCGTCCGCGACGAGAGCATCGGCGTCCTCAAGGTGCCGCCGCCGGACTGCCCACCGCCGGCCGGTAGGCCGGTAGTGATGCTCCCGTCCGGTGGACAGGCCGCGCTCGCATCAGGTGCGTGGCAGGGGCCTGGACCTCTTGGCGCCTCTTGAGCCTCAACACCATGCGGCCTGGGGTGGCCCTCGTGTCGGGGCCAACCTCGCACATGCCGTGGGCTAGCCCAGGTGCGCCAGAATTGCCCGCCCCGGGGCCTCACGTACGCCCACACCCTCAAGCCTGTCTCCGCACCTGCTTGAGGGAGCGGCCGCAGGGCGATGCGTTTCACGGTTGGGGCTGGATGCAATTGCCCGCGCGCCTTCGCTCCGTCTGCCCGGCAGGCTACGTTCACCGCCCATGTCCAAGGCCCGGAGCGACAAGATCGATGCCCTCAGCGCGGACGAGGTCGGTCGATGGCTACGTCCGCTGATTCGCCAGCGCACGATGCTGGTGCCGGGAGCCTCCTCCCGCGACGACTCGCTGCTTGCCACGCGCTTCGGTGGCGTGCCCGCGGGGCGCGGTGGCGAAGGGTGGCCCATCTGTGACCGCGGCCATCTCCTGAGCTTCGTTGCGCAGGTGAACCATGTACGAGACGCTCGGCACTCGCCCACGCTCGGCATCGCCTTCTTCACGTTCTTCTACTGCTGGGACTGCGGCCCGCTGCACCCCAAAAAGCCGCGGGACGGAATCAAGGAGCGGGAAGGATTTCGGGTGATGGCGTACCCGTCGCTCTCGCCTTCCCAGGCATGCGAACTCCGACCGGATCCGGATGCCTCTAAAGGCTATCACTGGCAAGAGTTCGAGCCTCGATTCGTGACCCCACGACTCGAACAATCGCTCCCTGATGACGTTGGGTTCGAGGTGCACTGTCCCCCGCTCTGGGACCGAGTCCCCGGAAACTCCGGTGCTCGGCAGGCGTGGGAGAACTGGCACGTGGTGGCTCGAGTCGCCAGTGAACTAACCCACGCCCGCGAGAAACCCCACTCACGCAACAGAGGGGTCGTGCTCGGCGGATATCCCAATTGGGTGAACGGCCCAGACCAGACACCACGATGCACCGTTTGTGGGGAGCTGATGGAGCTGCTGCTGCAGCTCTCTCCCTCTGATGTGACGGATGCCAGTTGGGGCGATGTGTGGACGGCCTATCTCTTCATGTGCCGAACACACCTGAAGGAAGTCGCGCTTCGATTCCAGGGCACGTGACCCTGGTCGAACTGCTCACGTGGCGCACGCCGGGCGAGGTTCTCATAGGGCCGTCCGAGCAGCTGCGAGGGGACGGACACCCAAGGTCCGCCGGAGACGCGCTGCGCCAGAAGCGAAAGAATCAAGAGATGACCTTCTGGGGGGCGCAGCAGCGCGGCGGCCAGCACGACTCCATAGACCGCCGCGCTTCCATGGACCGCGAGCGCGAAGGCGAGCGAGGCACCGCCAAGCATCACGGTCAGCGCGGCATTGAGGCTGAGGAACAGCATGAACGCGCCCAGCAGCAAGGTGAACAAGGCCGTGGGCGAGGTGAGCTTCCAGGGCAACCGTGAGGGCTGAACCGGAGTTCGTGATTCGCGAGCGGGCTGGGATGCCAGCCGCAACCACCCTCCGGCTTCGCGTCAGGGAGAGGGAATCCCGGGTGGGAGCTGATGCTCCTTCGACTGCACCGGGCCCAGGTGCTTCTGGAACCACGGAAGCAGCGACGGCCCGTCCGTCAGGACCAGCTCGCGCCCCTGTGCCCCCGACCCGCACCACCTCTCCTCGCGCAGGCGCAGGACATCATCGCGCACCAGTTGCCCGAACACCGACTTGCCGTCCCGGAATTTCAGCTCCAGGAGGACGGACTCCCAGGGCGGCGTGGTCAGGGCCGGGTCCTTCGAAACCGCCGCCTGGGTGAACGCGGTCCGAAGCCGCGCCAACAGCGGCTCGGGCATGCGCCCCACCACCTTCTCCCCACCGCAGGTCACAAGGCGGGCCGACTCAAGCTGGGAGGCCTCCGCCTTGAGCCGAGCCACCGCGCGGGCCCCCGGCGAAGGCTCGGCCTCCACGTCGGCGGACGGCGTTGGTGCCGCCGGAGCAGGCTCCTCCGGAGGAGTGATGGCCGGCGCCTCCACCCGGCCCTTCGCCACACCCTCGCGCTCCGAGGCCGTGGCGCCACGGGCCGCCTCCTGACAGGCCGGAACCAGCAGCAGCGTCGCGGCGAGCCACGCCCGGGAGAGGCCAGACCGCCTGTCGGAATCAGAAGAAGAGATAGCCGGTGTCATCGGGAACCAATCCCATGGCGCTCTTGAGGAAGTCGTATTCGCGCTTGTAGATGGTGCCATCCACGTACATGTAATTGAAAGTCTTCTTGCCCACGGGGACGGCGCGAAGATTGGCGCCCATGCCGGGAGGCGCCCCGTACACCTTCGCGCGACCGCCAATGGCAGCGGACAACTTCTCCATGTAGTTGTACTTCAGGATGACGTCCCGAAGGTACGTCTTCGACTCCGCGGCCGTCTTGGTGACCTTCGTCCCGGACCAGTCGTAGGTGACGGTGTCGGTGTCGCTCTTGGCCGAGGCCGTGGCGCGAATCAGGTTGCGATAGGCCGTGGTCGCCAGACAGCCCCACACCTTGACGACGGAGTCGGTGGCGAAGGCGGCCTTGAGGTCCGCCAGCCGGGGCATGTTGACCGGATCGAAGTCCTTGAGCCGGGGGTCCTTGTCTCCCGGATCCCGCAGCGCCGCGGAGGTCCCGCCCGAACGGTAGCCGATGTCCTCGGTGGTGTTGGCGAGGATGGGTCCCCCTGCCCAGGCATGTGAGAAGAGATGGAACTCCCTCAAGGCACCCGGTGCCTTGAGGCCCAGCTCGGCGAGGTAGTCGTAGACGTGCAGGATGGAGATGGAATCGTCGTCGTGCCGCCGCTTCTGGTTCACCGTCTCTGAGTATTTCGCCACATGCGGCTTCACCGTCCCCTGGAGGACGCGGTCCAAATCAAACCACCCGGACGCGCTCTTCACGCTCCTGCTCCGTTCTCCGGACTTGAAGTCGAAGAGGGTTACGACCGTGGGTGTGTCGATGCGCTTGGGGATGGTTGTCTTCATGCCGGTCCTGTGCGTGCTCCCCGAATAGAGGTCCTCACGACAGGTGTTGCAGTAGGCGACGTTGTTCGCCCCGCCGCTGTAGTCCCAGCCCGCGACGAGGACGACCTCGGAGTGAGCCGAGGCCAGCGTCAGGGTCAGGGTGAAGACGGTCTTCGCCGCGCCCAGGGCGGTCTCCTGGGTCCGCTGGATGGTCGGGCAGCAGAGGGGCGCCTCCTGGGGGAACGTAGGCACCGGTCCCTCCGTCCCCTTCACGAAGGTGAGGGGCAGGATGAAATCCGGCCGGTCCACGAAGGAGAAACACACTTCGCCCCGGCCCGGGTTCACTCCGCTCAATGCGATGCGAACAGCGCCGGAGACTGCCACGCTGCGGCTCACGGCCAGTCCCGAGGTCAGCGTCACGGTGCTCACATTGAGCGCAGCACCCTTTTCGTCGACAGCAACCACCTCGAGGTGATGGGTCGCGGGCATGTCTTCCCCCTCGTTCAAAGTCTGCCAGGGACGCAGATGGGCACTTCTCTGCCCCACCATTCGAGCCCCAAGGAAGAGGGCGAAACAACGACCCGGGAGGACCTGGGAAGCGACGCAACCGGCTCAGTTGCCGCACGAATAGAAGATCTCGGCCCCCCGCGTCTGGCTCTCGGGTGTTTGCTGGAAGCGCCGGACGTTCTCGGCGAGCCGGTCGGCATGGACAACGAAGAGCGGGCTCCCCCAGACATGGACCGACCTGGAGCACGTGTGGCTTGAGCACGACACGGGTATCTGAATGACGGGTCGGCCTATCGTCGGCCACTCAGCCGAGTGCGCGAGTAGAAGAGCAGGGCGAAGCCAGCCAGTACCTGCAAGCCGAGGATGATGCGCGTGGGCTCCACGACAGGCAGCCACGACACCCTGTCTCCGCGGATGACGAAGGCGCCGGCCGGACGCGCGCTCAGCCCAAAGCCCGTGCCCTCCCCATGTCCCATGCCCTCCCTCGAGTTGGCCTCAGGTACCGGGCCCTCTCCCCCACCGCCGCCTCCACCGCCCATCACGCGCGCGACGGGAATCACGGTGACCTCCCCCTGCTGGATGGGTTGGCCGAAGACGCTGCGCGCGGAGATGCTGTCGCGGGTCCGGTCGATGAGGTCGATGATGTCCATGGCGGATTCCTCTTCGGGTGCTCCCGCCAGAGATAGGCACGGTGGGAGCGCGAGCCATCACACCAAGGCACCAGCCCGGGGCCCGGCTCGCCGCTGAGACGCGCCACCCATGCGCGTCGAGCGTCCGCAAGAAGGCCCCCGATGCCACCAAGTCGACGGACGCACGACCCACTCCGGGTGAACACGGGAGGGGGCGGGAAGAGTGTCTCCATCATCTGGTCCGTGAGGCTCCCGAAGGAGTGGCCTGGAGAGCATGCGCATCAGCGACGTGGGAGCCCTGTCGCGGGCGAGAACCGGGCCGGCATATCGTCCGGGTTGAAAGTCCTTGCGCGGTGGAGGGCTTCTTCCGAAGCCTGGCGCCCTTCCAGTATGCCCCCCTCCGAAATGTCGTTCCTCCGGTGCAACGGGCGGCGCGATGCCGCCCCAACCCCCTGGAGTGATTCGATGCTTGGACGGACGTGGTCTTCGCGGCGCCGCTGGCTGGGCGCCGCGTCGCTGGTGGTGATGTTGACGAGCGGCGGCTGTGACACCGGCGGGCCCGTGACTGAAACGGAAGCCCCCGAAGCCTCGCTGGCCGTCAGCCTGGAGGACGCCTTCGTGGCGGTGCCCCGGGCCACGAGCACGGAGCAGCGCCAACAGGTGGAACAGCGCCTGTCCGGAATCGTGGAGGACGCGGGCACCCACTTCTACCTGGCCATCAAGCGCAGCGAGCTGAAGCAGAAGTGGTTCCTGTCCGCGTTCCTCAAGCAGCTCCATCCGGGAGGGGTGATCTTCGGCGCTGGCAGGTCCCTGGGCACGCGGGTGGTCTCCTTCCAGGAGCAGAACGGCCGGCTCTTCGTGGTGGATGTGGACGACCGCAAGAAGCTCAGCGACGTGTTCGACCCACAGGTGCTGGTGGAGGCCTACCCCGTCGTCACCGACTACGGCCCCTTCAACCGTCTGCGCAACGCCGACCAGTACGTGCTCATCGACCCGTCGGCGGGGCTCAACCGCTTCGGCGTGATGGGGGACTCGTTGTCCGTCTCCACGCGATTCCAGACGGAGCTGAGCTTCGCGCAGCGCTTCCACCCCATCACCGACGGCATCGCCTTCGAGCAGGTCTTCACGGGCTACTCGGAGGCGTCCGAGCCGTTCGCCGTGGACTACCTGGAGCCCAATGGCTACCGCGCCTCCGGCACGCTCGGCCTCGCCCTGCGCCGCTACAAGGAGGGGCCCGGCTACACGCCCACGGCCATGCCCGAGCAGACGCTCTACTTCGCGGGAGCGCCGAGCTTCATCACCAACGCCGGTGGCTGGCAGGACATCCCCGCGATGAAGTGGAACATCCACCCCGGGATGAAGCCCATCTCCTGGTTCATCACCCCCTCCGTGCTCTCGATCCAGGCCGACCCGCGCTTCCAGGACTATGACCTGGTGGGCGCCATCAAGCGCGGCGTGGAGGGTTGGAACCAGGCGTTCGGCTTCAAGGTCCTGGAGGCCACGGTGGGCGGCGCGGGGCTCGACTTCGCGGATGACGACAAGAACGTCCTCATCTTCGACCCGGACGAGGGCGTGCCCTACGCCTTCGCGAACTTCCGCATCAACCCCAACACCAGCGAGCTGCGCGGCGCCAGCGTCTACCTGCCGGCCATGTGGCTGGTGCTCGGGGACGAGACCTTCGAGAGCGACCCCGGCGCGTTCGCCGCCGCACGGGCGCGGACGCTCTCGCCCGTGAGCATGTCCTGGTCCGGGATGAAGGCGGAGCAGCTGTGCGACCTGAACGTCCTCGAGCGCTTCGGCGACCCGGAGGCCGGCCTCGCGTCGTCGCTGACGGCGGTCACTCCGCAGACGAAGAAGCAGAAGGTGGAGGCCTACCTCACGCACGTGGTGTTGCATGAGATTGGCCACACGCTGGGCCTGCGCCACAACTTCGCCGGATCGCTCGCTTACGACGGCACGCCCACCGGCCTGCGCAGCAGCTCCGTGATGGACTACGTCGCGAACGAGGACTCCGTCCTGGACAGCGCGCCGGGCCCCTACGACGTGCAGGCGGTGCGCTACCTCTACGGGCTGGACACCCAGCTGCCCACCTGGGAGTTCTGCACGGATCAAGACCGGTTCACCGACCCGCGCTGTGCCATGTACGACCGCACGAATGACACGTTCAGCTTCACGCTGGCGGACTTCAACGTCTACGCGCAGAGCTTCCTCACCACGGCCTCGGTCACCAACCGGCTCAACCTCACCCTCAGCACCCGCACCAACCAGGTCCTGGGCTTCGTGCGGGCCGGGACGGAGCAGGTGCGGGCGTACCAGGACATCCTGGCCCAGGTGCGGCCGCCGCTCGTCGTGCCTCCGGGCTCGCCCGCGGTCTACGCCTCCCGTGCGGATGAGCTCGCCCGCCGCGTCCTCACGCGCCTCTACCTGGACCCGGTGTCGTCGCGCGGCAGCATCTTCACCGCGAATGCGCCCACCACGCCGCAGTTCACGGCGCCGGTGATGGCGGACGTGCGCGGCATCCTGCTCAACGTGGACGGCGTGCGCGGCTACGCGGCCCGCCGCGCCATGGTGGACATCCTGAAGCAATTCCAGACACTGCCCGCGTACTCGGCGCTGCGCGAGGCCCGCGACACACTCACCGCGCAGCTCCCGTCGCTCACGGGGGAGGAGCGGTTGCAGTCCGAGGATCTGCTGGCGCGCGTCTCCAGCGCGCTCTCGCCCTACTACCACTGACGCGAAGCCTGGTCGCTCCACCCATGGGTTCGAAACCCGTCGGGGACACGGAAGGACCGGGGCCGGAAGCCGCTGAGCCCCAGCGGCTTCCGGCCTTGGTGTTTTCTGGCGCCTTGTCACGCTGGCCGAAGCGCTTCTTCACCCGATTACGTGTGTTCCTTGAACGGCCTGAGCAGCTGCAGTGCAGCCACGGTCGTGAGCGACAGAACCGCCCCGAGCCCATAGAGCCGATAGGCGACGGCAGCCCCGACCGCGGCGGTAATCCAGACGCTCACGGCGGTCGCGATCCCCTGGATCTCTCCCCTGCCCTTGACGATGACACCGCCTCCGATGAAACCGATGCCGCTCAACACGGCCTGAAAGACATAGCCCTGAGCGCGCGCATCGCCGGGGAAGGCATGCTGGCCGATGAGCAGGAATGCACACGCTCCCGTGCCGACGAGCGGAAACGTGCGCAATCCGGGCGAGAGCGCCCGGTGGTCTCGCTCCCAACCCACGGGCAGCCCCAGCGCGAATGCCACCGCGAGGCGAACCAACATGCTCAGATCCAGGCCGAGTCCTTCCACCGTGAAGCCTCAGTCCTGATGGAGCTGCTCCTCGAGCAGCTCCGCCATGCTGCGTGGCGCGGCCTCGCCGAGTTCGAATTCCACCCGGTCGATGCTTCCGTTGAAGCGGAAGGGCAACCGCTCGCGGTAGCCGGGCCAGACCGGGGAGAGCGTGTCCTCTCCGACGTCGAGCGTCTCACCGAGGCCGAAGTACCCTGGCACCTGCCTGGCAATCCGCCCCTCGCCCACCACGGTGCCGTTGCAGAGGAGCCGCACCACGGCCGGCCCTCCTGGAATCCCCGGCGTCTCACAGGTGAACTCCATCCGAAGCTCGGCCTCGCCGCCGGGCAGTGCTGCCCCGGAGAGGACGTCGAAGCGCTCGAACCCGAACCAGTTGTAGTGGTAGCGCATCCGCCCGTCCTCCACGAACAGGCTCCATCCCGCGGTGTCCCCGCCCAGGCACACCAGCACGCCCTCGGCGCGCCCCTCGGGAAGCCGCGCGTGGAGGGTGATGGCGTGGTCGACGTTCGCCAGCTTGGGGCCGCTGCTCTCCGGCAGCCGCACCATGCCCGGGTAGAGGGTCAGCCGCCTGCGGCCGACGAAGAAGCCCGGCCGCAACGTCACATCCGCCCGCTCCGCGAAGCGGTCATCCAGAGGGAGGACGTCGTACTTCGCCGCTTCCAGCAGGAACAGGTCCTGAAGCTCGCGCAGCTTCTTGGGATAGCGGGCCGCCAGGTCCTCGGACTGACTGAAGTCCTCATCGAGGTGGTACAGCTCCCAGGTGTCCTCATCGAAGCTGGCACTGCCCCGGGTGACCCAGGGGAGCCGTCCGTGCCGGCAGCAGGCAGTCCAGCCGTCGTGATAGAGCGCGCGGTTGCCCAGCATCTCGAAGTACTGCGTGGTGCGCGTGCTCTTCGCCTCCGCGTTGGCCCGGTCGAAGGTGTACGCCATGCTCACGCCTTCGATTGGCTTCTGCGGCACGCCATCGACGCTGACCGGCTCGCGGATTCCGACGGCCTCGAGGAGGGTGGGAACGACGTCGATGACGTGGTGGAACTGGAAGCGCTTCTGCCCCTTGTCGGCGATCCACGCGGGCCAGCTCACAATCATCCCGTTGCGGGTGCCCCCGAAATGGGACGCCACCTGCTTCATCCACTGGAACGGGGTGTCCCCGGCCCAGGCCCAGCCCACCGCGTAATGCGGCGTGGTTCCCGGCAGCCCCCACTCCCCCATCCGCGCGAGGCTCGCCTCGATGGGCGGTTCGATGCCCTGCATGCTGGCGCTCTCGTTGAGGGTCCCGGTCAGTGACCCCTCCGCGCTCGAGCCGTTGTCGCCGAGGATGTAGATGAAGAGCGTGTTCTCGAATTCTCCCAGCTCCTCGAGGACGTGCACCAGCCGGCCCACTTCGTGGTCGCAGTGCTCGAGGTAGTCCGCGTAGTTCTCGGCCTGGAGGCGGAGCAGTGCCTGCGCCTCGGCATCGAAGCGGTCCCAGGCCGGCAGCTCTTTCGGCCGGGGGGTCAGCCTCGTGCCCGGGGCGATGACGCCCAGCTCGAGCTGCCGCTGATAGACGACTTCGCGGTAGTGGTCCCAGCCCATGTCGAAGCGACCGGCATTTCGCCCGCGCCAGTCGAGGGGCGGCTGGTGCGGGCCGTGCGCCGCGGCGGGGGCGAAGTGCACGAAGAACGGTCGCTCCGGGGCGATGGCCTTCTGCGCTCGCATCCAGGCGATGCAGTCGTTCGCGAGGTCCCGGGTGAGCTGGTAGCCCTGTTCCGGCGTGCCAGTGGGATTGACGGGGGTCGTGTTCCGGTAGAGCGCCGGATAGAACTGGTCCGTCCCTCCGCCGAGGAACCCGTAGAAGTAGTCGAAGCCGCGCCGGGTGGGCCAGTGCGTGAAGGGCCCCGCGGCGGAGGCCTGGTTCAGCGGAGTGGAGTGATTCTTGCCCCACCAACCGGTGGCGTAGCCGTTGGGCGCAAGCAACTCCGCGATGGTCGCGCAGCTCCGCGAGAGGACTCCGCTGTAACCCGGATAGCCGGTGGCCATCTCACCCACCACCCCGAAGGAGGTCGAGTGGTGGTTGCGGCCGGTGAGCAGCGCCGCCCGTGTGGGCGCGCAGAGCGCGGTGGTGTGGAACTGGCAGTAGGTGAGGCCCTCCTTCGCCAGCCGCTCCGAGGTGGGCATGCGCACGAGCCCTCCGTAGCTGCTCGGCCACGCGTAGCCCACGTCGTCCAGCAGCACGAGCACGATGTTCGGCGCGCCCGGCGGCGCCCGCTGGAAGCCGGGGGAGTCGGGTTCCGAGTCCTTCCAGGTCATCCCGATCTTCGCATCCGGGAAGCGGTGCTCGGGCCTCGGGTAGGTGTCCCGTTCAATCCGCCTCGGAGTCCGCTCCTTTTTCTTCGCCATCGCCGCGTGCCTCCTCCCGAGAGATGAGGACGACGAACGAGACTGCAAGCCGCGGGCTCGGTCCGGCCATCCGTCCGTGTGAGGCTCACGCGGGGCGCGCAGGCGAGGAGCATCCAGCATGCGGCCCGCTGCATGGCACCCAAGGAGGGGGCGCCAGGCGTGAGCCGGGCCTTGCCTGGCGGGCCGGTTGCGCGGTCGTCCCGGAGCGCTTGCGGTTTCGTGCGGGCACCGTGACCTTCAAGGAATGAGGGTCGGGTTCCTTCAGGCGCTGTCGAGCATCGGGATCCTGGTGTTCTCCGTCTGCACCATGCTCGCCGTCGGACTGAGCCACACGCTCCGCGAGATATCTGCCCCGCTGCTCGATTCGCGTGGAGCCATCCGCGCGCTGGTGGCGAACTTCGTACTCGTCCCACTGCTCGCGTACGGCGTGGTGCAGGTGGTCCCCTTGGACAGCTCCCATGCCACCGGCGTCATGCTCATCGGCATGGCGGCGGGTGCTCTATTCCTCATGAGGCTCACCGCGGCTGCGGGCGGCAACATGCCGTTGAGCGCGTCACTGACGGTGCTCCTCATGCTGGCCACCGTCCTCTACATGCCCCTGGTGGTCCCGCGGGTGGTGCCGGACGTGAGGGTGCGTCCGGCGGCAATCGCGTTGCCGCTGCTGTGGACGATGATTCTTCCCCTGGGCGCGGGGCTCTACGTCCGGGCCCGGCACCAGACGCTGGCGGAACGGCTCCGGCCCTGGTTGGGCAAGCTCGCCATGGTGGCGTTGGCCGTACTGGTCGCGGCAACCCTCGTGGCCAACTTCGGGGGCGTCGTGCACATCATCAGCACTGGCGCCATCTTCGCCCCGCTGATCCTGATTCCGGGCGCCTTCGGCATCGGCTGGGTCTTCGGCCGCGAGTACCGCGGAGGACACGTGGTGTTGGGGCTGGGCACCGGGCAACGCAACATCGCCGCGGCGATGGTGGTGGCCACCCAGGGGATGGGGGATCAGAACGCCGAAGTGATGGTCGTCGTCTCCTCGCTGGTCGGGTTCGCGGTCCTCTTCCCGATTGCGTGGCTCCTCGCGTGGCGAGGCCGGCGGCAGCGGCCGCTGCGGCACGGGGGCATGGTCCGCGCCTGAGCGATGGGCAGCTCCTGCGTGGCGTGCACGTGCGTTTTCGGGCCACGTCCGCCAGTCCGGTGGGATGATGGGGCCATCACCGGTCGCGCGGTGCTCCCATGAAACACAGGCTCGTCGACTACTTCCGCCGCATCGCGCCTCTGTCGGACGAGGAAGCCGGGGCCATCCTGGACAGCATGGTGGTGAAGACCTGCCCGAAAGGCGCGCACCTGCTCATGGCGGGCCAGGTCTGCACCGAGGCCTACTTCGTCCTCCAGGGCTGCGTCCGCCAGTACTCCATCGTCGACGGGGAGGAGCGCAGCAACGGGTTCTTCACCGAGGACGACTGGGTCCTCTCGATTCACAGCATGATGAACCAGACCCCGGCGGAGCACTTCTGGGTCTGCGCGGAAGACACCACGGTGGTGGTGGGCACCGAGCAACGCGAGGGGGACCTGTACCGGCGCTTCCCTCGCTTCGAGAGCATCTCCCGGAGGGTGATGCAGAAGGTCCTGGCGGAACAGCAGGAGTGGTTCGCGTCCTATCTCACGGATACCCCGGAGCAGCGCTACCTCAAGCTCACGAGGACGCGGCCGGACCTCCTCCAGCGGATTCCCCAGTACCAGCTGGCCAGCTACATCGGCGTGAAGCCCGAGTCGCTGAGCCGGATCCGCAAGCGCATCACCACGCACGGCAAGCAGGCTACGCCGCGACGGAAGGCGTGACCGTCCGGAACCCCCTGGTGATGAGCCAGCCACCGAGGAACAGCTCGAACAGGCCCCCGGGTCCGGAGAAGAAGATGCCCCACGGCAGGCCGAAGAGCTCGAGCACGGACCCCAGCGCCAGAAGCCCGTAGCCCACCGCGCCCACCAGCGGGAGCCACGCGGGAAGAAGCCGCGAGCGGTACAGCGACAGGCAGAACGCCACGCTGCCGGCCCCCAGGTTCGAGTCGGCCTTGGAAGGAAGCCTCGGCAGCACCTTCACCTCGTGTCGTCCGTCTTGCGTGCGCCTGCCCGACGCTCGTGCTCGGAGCTCGGCGGGGGA
This sequence comes from Corallococcus sp. AB045, assembly GCF_003668895.1. NCBI lineage: Bacteria > Pseudomonadati > Myxococcota > Myxococcia > Myxococcales > Myxococcaceae > Corallococcus > Corallococcus sp. AB045. The sequence continues at coordinate 5,978 of NZ_RAWN01000164.1, read as the reverse complement.
TGGCGGCTTCGGTTTCGGCATCGTTGGGTCCTCCTCGCTCAATTGAACGGGCGCGGAGAGAGAGGACGCAACTCCAGACGCCGGGTCGAGAACAGCGGCAGGTGACAGGCCCCCATCCAGTCGTGCGCATACTCCATGCACTGCGGCCGGGTGTCCCCTGCGTGCAGGATTGCCCGGCATCGATGCGCAGAAATCCTCGCGCCGTACCCGGCCCCATGAGTCCGCTGTCGCCCAGCACCTCCGCACTCCAGCCTGATACGCCCCGCCTCCACAGCGAGCGTACCTTGCGCCCTCGAATCAGGTGGGCCTTGCCGCCGCATCACGAGGGTGCGCGCGGGACCAGGGTTCCAGATTTGACAAGCGTGAGCGGCGGCACTCCGGAGCCTTGCAGGTGGCTACCTACGCGGCAATCCCAGCGATTGGGCAGTCCATCCTGGCTCTGCTCGAGCAATCTCGCCCCAAGCCTGAGTTCGAGGGCGCGAAGTTCGACCTGTACCAGGCCGCCAACTTCAAATCCCCCATGAAGGAGGGCGTCTCCCTTTTCCTCTACCGAATCGCTCCCAGTACCGTCCGGCGCAACCTGACAGGGCGTACGGACGCGAAGGGGCGGCGGACCCGGCGGCCGCTGCCGCTCGATCTCTACTACCTGCTCACGCCCTGGGCACCCACCGCCACGAGACAGCACCTGCTGCTCGGCTGGTGCATGCGGACGCTGGAGGACACGCCCACCCTCAACTCCAGCTTCCTCAATGAGCATGGGCGGCCCGCGGCCGACACCTTCCTCCCGGACGAGACGGTGACGCTCGTCTACGAGCCGCTCTCCGTCCAGGACATGCTCAATGTCTGGGAGATCGGCAAGCCCGACATCCAGATCTCCGCGACGTACATCGCGCGCATGGTGGTGATCGAGTCCGCCATGACAGACACGGAGCTGCCCCTCATCCAGACTCGCGAGCTCGAGGTGAGGAGGCTCGAAGGCCCATGAGACCCTCCTCCCAGGTCATCGATCGCGTGACACGGACAGCTCCGCTGGGGGTGTGCTTCCGCGACGAGGTGTCAGGAGCAGTCGTAGGCGAGGGCCTGGCCGTGAGCGCCTACCCCCAGGGGCAGCCCTCCTCGCGCCGCTCCTCGGTGGTGAACCGCTCCGGCATCCATGTGCTCATGGACCTGCCCGGGCTGCGCGAGCTGGAGTTCGGCGCGGGAGATGCCGCCTGGTGGCAGGGATTGACCGGGCGCAAGCGCTACACCGTCGAGGTGAGGGACGAGCAGCACCGCTTCCTTCCTCTCTCCTTCCAGGTGGACCTGCCCCACCAGGGCCTCTTCCAGCTCGACCAGCGGCCCTTCGTGCCGCTCTTCTCAGCGCCCGCGCGCCAGGTGGAGTCCACGCTGGCGGTGGTGCGCGCGGAGCTCTGGGACACCCAGGCCAAGGCTCCCGCGGCGTGGGCGTTGGTGCAGGCCACCCTCCCCGGCGGGCGGCAGGTGCGCGGCGTGGCGGACGAGGAGGGCCGGGTCGCCCTCTTCTTCCAGTACCCGGCCCCGGTGGATTCCCCCACCGGCCCCCCTCCGCCATCCGGCAGCCCGCCGTTGCTGGAGCAGCAGTGGACGCTGCGGCTGAGGGCCTTCCATGCCCACCGCGCGCCCGGGCCCGAGCTCCCGGACCTCCGCGACACCCTGCGCCAACTGGACAGCGCGCCAGCGCGGCTGTGGCCGAACCTCGACGGCCCCCAGGAGCTGCTCGAGCCCACCCTCCTCTACGGCCGCGAGCTCGTCGTGCGCACCGAAGGCGAGCCGCGCTCCCGACTGCGGCTCACGGGTTCACCTCTCTAGGAAAGACCGATGCCTGAATATCTCGCGCCTGGCGTATTCGTTGAAGAGACCAGCTTCCGCTCCAAGTCCATCGAGGGTGTGAGCACGACCACCACCGGCTTCATTGGCCCCACCCGCTATGGGCCCGTGGACCTGGAGCCCGGCCTCATCACCAGCATGGTGGAGTTCGAGCGCGTCTACGGGAACCGCCAACAGCTCGGCTTCCTCAACGCGGGCACGCTTCACAACTACGTATGGCACGCGGTGCGCGCCTTCTTCGAGGAGGGCGGGAAGCGGCTCTACGTGAGCCGGGTGTTCCGGCAGAAGAGTTCCACCAAGGCCGAAGGCGATGCCTATGCAGGCTTCAAGGCCGAAACCAAGCTCGTCGCCACCAACCCGTCCTATGACGACGGCCACGCGCGCGGGCTGCTGGCCGGCGAGGAAACGGACGCCAAGAAGCAGGTCATCGTCTACGGCCGCTATCCGGGCTCGTCCGGCAACCTGCGCGTGCGCTTCACGCTGCGCACGGGGCAGAACGTGCTGTCCTTCGAGGGCAGCAAGCCTCGCGTCAGCGCGCTGCAGGACCGCGACGTGGTGGTGCTGCGCGACTTCACCACCTCCGACGGCGGGACACCGGACCCGGGCGCCTTCTTCCAGGCGCGCTGGAACGAGCAGACGCAGGGCTGGGACCTGAAGTCCGACAAGGACACGGTCACGGCGCTGTCCAGCATCACCGATCCAGGCAACCAGCTGCGCATCATCACCGTGACGATGGCCGTCATCCCCACGGACGAGCCGGCGTCGTCCCAGGTGTGGGCCGGGCTGGCGCTGGACAAGGCGCACACGCGCGACGGTGCGGAGGACTCGTTGCATGCGCGCTTCGACGTCGACGCCGCGGACCTGGAGCGCAACCGGGACATCCCCATCGTCATCGCGCCGGGAAGCGACCTGGGAGACGGGCACCAGATGTTGACCGCGCTGCTGAAAGCCGACGCCACCGTCGCCGCGAAACTGAAGGAGCCAGACTCCACGGACTCCGAGCGCTCGGTGGAGGTGCTGCTGCAGGGTGGCAACGACGGCGAGCGGCCGACCTCGGACGACTACAAGGGCGAGGAGATCGTCAACACCACGCGCAAGAACGGCCTCGTGCAGTTCGAGGACCTGGAGGACATCTCCATCGTGGCCGCGCCGGGATCGACGCTCGGTTACGACAAGAGCTATGGCCCTCAGTCGGCCGCCATCATCGGCCTGCTCATCTCCCACTGCCAGCGGATGAAGTACCGCATCGCGGTGCTCGACAGCGGCAACGGCCAGACCCTCGCCCAGGTGCGCGCGCAGCGGGCGAAGTTCGACTCCAGCCACGCGGCGCTCTACTACCCGTGGGTGAAGGTGCTGGACCCCGTCACGCGCCAGCCCATCTTCCTGCCGCCCAGCGGCTTCGTGGCCGGCATCTTCGCGCGCAATGACATCAACCGCGCCGTCTACAAGGCCCCCGCCAACGAGGTGGTGAACGGGGCGCTGGGCTTCGAGGTGAACCTGAACAAGTCGCAGCAGGAGGTCCTCAACCCCGAGGGCATCAACGCCTTCCGCTTCTTCGAGGGGCGTGGCTACCGGCTGTGGGGCGCGCGCACCATCAGCTCCGACCCCGAGTGGAAGTACGTCAACCTGCGCCGCTACTTCGCCTACCTGGAGCGCTCCATCGACAAGGGCACCCAGTGGGCGGTGTTCGAGCCGAACGGCGAGCAACTCTGGGCCAACGTGCGGCGCACCATCGAGGACTTCCTGCTCAATGAATGGCAGACGGGCGCGCTGCTCGGGGACAAGCCGGAGAAGGCGTACTTCGTGAAGTGCGACCGCAGCACCATGACCCAGAACGACCTGGATAACGGTCGGTTGATCTGCCTCATCGGCGTGGCGCCGCTGCGCCCGGCCGAGTTCGTCATCTTCCGCATCGGCCAGTGGACCGGCGACCGGAAGTAATCCCCTGGGAGGTTTGAAAGATGGCGGTCCTTCGAGAGCGTCCCTATGTGCAGTTCAATTTCCTGGTGGACCTGGGCACCGGCACCACAGAAGGGGCAGACGCCGGCTTCCAGGAGATCTCCAACGTGGGCATGGAGGTCACCGTCGCGGAGTACCGCAACGGCAACGAGAAGGAGAACAGCGTCCGGAAGATCACCGGCCTGAACAAGGCCACGGACGTCACCATGAAGCGGGGGGTGATTGGCTCACTCACCCTCTACTCGTGGCTGAATCAGCTGCGCAACGGAGAGGCCAACGCGCTGCGCACCGTCACCATCCAGTTGCAGAACGAGGACCACACGGCGGTGGTGCAGACGTGGAAGCTCTTGCGCGCGCGGATCATCAAGCACGTGAGCGGCCCCTTCAACGCGAAGGGCACGGACGTGGCGATTGAAGAGCTGACCATCGCCTACGAGCGCCTGGAGATGGAGTGACGTGAGCCGCCCCGCCGCCAGACGCCTTCCGGGCATCCGCTTCGAAATCCAGGCGCCGCCCGTGACGGATGCGCTGCCACGGATGGACGTGGCTGCCTTCGTGGGCTTCGCCGCCTCCGGCCCGCTGCACGTGCCGGTGGTGGTGGAGGACGTGGCGGACTTCGAGGCGGTGTTCGGCTCTGCGCCCCTGCTGGCCTGGGACGCAGAGCGGGGCGAGCCGGTCCACGCCCAGTTGGAGTCCGCCGTGCGGGCCTTCTTCCGCAATGGGGGCCAGCGGTGCTGGGTGGTGCGCGTGGCCGGCCCGGAGGCGCTTGCCAACAGCTTCCCCGTGCCAGGACTGCTGCGCCGCTCGGCCCGTGGGGAGTTGTCCCCCGCGCTGGCGCGGGCCCGCTCGGAGGGGAGCTGGTCGGACGCCGTCCAGGTGGCGGCCAGCATCACCGTCGAGCCCCTGGAGCTCCTCGAGCGGCCCGCCCTCGATGGTCAGGTGGTGTTGACCGTCACGGCCCCTGGGGGTGTGGCCGTGGGCGACCTCCTGCGCGTCCACTTCGGAGGCACCGGCGTCATGCTGCTCGTCGCGGTGGAGAGCGTGGAGATGCCGGGCCGGGCTCCCACGGGCACCCCTGTCAGCCTGGCGCTTCCACTGGTGACGGCCCGCGTGAGGACACGCCTCTTCCAGTGGCTGCAGGAGGGCGTGGGACTCGCTCCGGACACCTCCGCTGTGTCGTGGATGCGAGGAGAAGGGGACACGGAGTCCATTCCCGTCACCGACGTGGCGGACCCGGGCAAGGACGTCTCCCCCCGCCTCCTTACGCTCACCCTGAAGGTGGCCCCCGAGCAGGCGCCCCCGCCCGGCGCGGTGTTGCGGGTGCAGTCTGGTGGCTCCGAGTGCTGGCTGCCGGTGCAGGCGGTGGAGGAGGAGCTGCAGCCCGGGCTGGGTACAGGGAGCACCGTGAAGGTGTCCGGCCTTGCATCCCAGGTGCTGCTCTCGCCACCGGCGGTGTCCTCGGCTCCAGCCCGGTGTGAGCGGCTGACGCTGAGCCTGTGGACCCGGCAGGGCGCGCAGAAGCCAGCGGGGCTGGAGCAGCTCGGCTTCTGCCCCCCGCACCCGCGCCACTGGGGCGCGCTGCCCATGGACGCGGAGCGCGCCCGGTGGGAGGACTCGCAGCTCGCCCCCTCCCGGCGCCCCGAGGAACGGCTGCCCCAGGACTGGCGCCAGGGTGTGCCCGAAGCCCGCTTCCCTCTCGCGGGGCCCGCATCCGGGAAGGAGGGCTTCTCCTCCCGACCGGAGCTGGCGGGACAACCCCTGGACTGGAAGGGGGACTTCTCCTTCCCGCTGGGGTTGACGGACCAGCCCACTGCGTACGTGGGCTGCACGCCGCCCGCGGGTGATGCGCTCGAGCGGGATGGGCTGAGCACGTTCAGCGCGGAGCTGTTCCTGGACGAGGGCTTGAAGGGCCTGGGCCCCGAGACGCTCCTGGACGAGGCGGGCTGGCTGCGCGACCTGAGCAGCAAGCCACGGGCGCTCCGGGGCATCCACGCGGTGCTGGACCGGGACGAGGTCAGCCTGGTGGCGGTGCCAGACGCGGCACACCGGCCCTGGGAGCGCGTCCCCGGCCCGGACGCTTCGTCCCCCGCACCGGCGGCCCCTCTGAAGGAGCCAGCCTGGGGCACCTTCCTCGGCTGCGCCCTCCAGCCCCTGCCCCTGTCTCTTATACACCT
>NZ_RAWN01000163.1:0-21848 GCF_003668895.1 Corallococcus sp. AB045 | reverse complement strand
CCGCGTACACCGCCGCCCGCATCGGCTGGCCCCGGGGCGCATACCCCGCGGACTCCATCGCAGCCCACGCACACTCCAGGAGCGCCCGGTGCTGAGGATCCATCTGCTCCGCCTCGCGCGCCGAGTACCCGAAGAACGCCGCGTCGAAGCCCTCCGCCTCCTCCAGCACCCCCGCCGCGGTGATCCACTCGTCGCCCTGGGGCAGCCCCAGCCGCTCCCGGCCCGCCGCGTCCAGCCGGGTGATGGAGTCCACCCCGCCCACCAGGTTGCGCCAGAACTGGCGCGCGTCCTCCGCCCCCGGAAAGCGCAGCGCCAACCCCACCACCGCCACCGCCATGGGCGCGTCCTCGCCCCCGGCGGCCGCTTCGGCCTCGTTCGCGTGGTCCATGGCTCCCGAGCCTGCCAGGGAAGTCCGGCCCCCGGGGAAGGACAAAGCCCGCCTGCTCGCCCTGGCGCGGTCAGCCTTGACGCGGTAGTTCTATTTTCCTCAATTTGCAGCAAATCCAGCGCCCGGAGCAGCCCACCATGAGCACACAGAGCGCAGTCCCCTCACCCATGGAGGCGCGGCTGGCCGGGTACTGGCAGGAGCTCCTGGGCGTGGACGCCGTGCGGCCGGAGGACCACTTCCTGGAGGTGGGAGGCAATTCGCTCCTGGCCACGATGCTGGCCAACCGCATCGAGGACGACCTGGGCCTCCAGGTGGGCATGGTGGACCTGTTCAACACGCTGAGCGCGGTGGCGGCCGTCTGCGAGCGCCTCCAGCAGGAGACCCAGGCCGCGAGCTGACGCGCCCGGAACGTGGCCGCAAGACGACGGGCCGGGCGGGTGGACGGGGCTTGCCTCTTTTCCCCCCGCCCCCGGTTGGGCTAGCAGGGGGGCCATGCCCATCCTCGCCCTCGTCCGTCATGGTCAGTCCCTCTGGAACCACGAGAACCGCTTCACCGGCTTCGTGGACGTGCCCCTCACCGAGCAGGGCCGCGGCGAAGCCCGCAAGGCCGCCGACGCCCTCCAGGGCCTGAAGTTCGACGTGGCCTACACCTCCGCCCTCAGCCGCGCGCAGGAGACGCTCGCCATCCTGCTGGACACGCTGGGCCAGCGCCCGCCCGTCATCCGCGACGCGGCCCTCAACGAGCGCCACTACGGCGACCTGCAGGGCCTCAACAAGGCGGACGCCGCCAAGGAGTTCGGCGAGAAGCAGGTCCACATCTGGCGCCGCTCCTTTGACGTGCCGCCCCCCAACGGTGAGTCCCTGGAGATGACCGCGAAGCGCGTGCTGCCCTTCTTCGACCGCGCCATCGCGGGCGACCTGCGCCAGGGCAAGAACGTGCTCGTCGTGGCGCACGGCAACTCCAACCGCTCCCTGGTGATGCGCCTGGACAAGCTGTCCGGTGAGACGGTGGTGGGCCTGGAGCTCGCCACCGGCGTGCCGCTCGTCTACGAGATTGGCGCCGACGGCCAGGTCGTCTCCAAGCGCGGCTGAGACGCCCTGCTGGCAGGGGCTTCCTGGGGAAGACGGGAGGGGGCTTGAATGAGCAGGCCTCTGTCCCGTCAGATGGGAGGAAGCAAGAACACCCCCAAGGATGCACACCATGAAGGCCCTGACCCTCGCCGTCGTCCTGCTCTCCTCCGCCGCTGCCCTGGCCCAGACGGAGCCCAAAGCGGCGGACTCAGTCAACATCGCTGGCGGCGCCGAGTTCCGCCGTCCCCCGCCCCCGGGCCACTCCACGCCGCGCCCCGTGCCGATGCCGCAGCCGGTGCCCTCGCGCAACCAGGTCGTCATCGACCGTGAGCAGGCGGAGCGCCGCATCGACCGGCTGGAGAACGCGCTGCGCGACGCGATGTCCCGCACGAAGGACTCCAAGGGCCGCGAGAGCATCCGCAAGGCCATGGAGGAGCTGGACAAGCTGAGCGAGTACGTGGCCGACGCCGCGCCGTACGGCACGGGCCTGCCGCCCCCGGGGCCGCATCAGCCGATGCCGCCCCCGCCGCCGGTGGTGCGTCCCATCACGGATCAGCAGTTCCGCAGCATCACCGCGGCGATGGTGCGCGAGTCCTTCCCGCGCGAGAAGCTGCGCATCCTGTCGCAGGTGGCCCCGAACGAGAACTTCCTCGTGACGCACATCCTGTCGGTGCTGGGGCAGTTCTCCTTCTCCAACGACAAGCTGGAGGTGGTGCGCCTGATGCGGCCCACGCTGCTGGATCCGCAGAACGGCTACCAGCTGTACCAGGCGTTCCCCTTCTCCAACGACAAGCAGCAGCTGCAGGCCATCCTCGACAGCGGCGGGCGCTACTAGCCCTCCCGCGTCACCGGGAGAGCGCGGACCAGATGGTCCGCGCCTCCTGCGAGTCCACGGTGGCGTGCACGCTGGCCAGCACCCGTCCTTCCGCGTCCAGCGCCAGGACATAGGGGGTTTCGCTGGAGGAGAGGCCCAGCGCCCGGGCCATGCCACCGTTCTTGTCCAGCCAGGTGTCCTGCCAGTAGGCCTGGGGCACCTGGCCCTTCGCCTTGCCGCGCGCGGTGCCCTCGCTGACGAAGAACGGCAGCTTGAGGGCAATGAGCGACTGGCGGTGCACCGAGTCCGAGACGTGCTGGTCCGCCGCGTCGAACCATCCGCGCATCTGGGCGCTCGCGTCCTTGTCGGTGATGACGACCATCAGCGTGGGACGCCCCTTCAGCTCCTCGCTCGCATGCTTCCCGTTCGTCAGGTCGCGCGCGGAGAACTCCGGCAGCGACTCTCCCGGTGAAGGCAGCGCGAACGCGACCGGGGCCGCGAGCAGCACCCCCGCGAGCGCTGACACCGTGAGCATGGAGCGTCCTCGTCGCGAGCCTCTGGATTGGCGAGCCATGGGAAGACAGGTGTTCACGCGGAGTCGGATTCCCTAGCGCCCGGAATGCCTGCGCACGCCCGGCCGCCTGCCCCGCATGGGGATCCGCTAACGTCGGCGCTCCCCTTTTCGTACCGGGAGTCCCCCCTTGAGAACCCTTTCCCTCACCCTGCTCCTGCTGCCGCTGACGGGCGGCGCGGCCGTGAAGAGCGTCTCCACCGTGACCGAGCTCCAGACCGCGCTTTCGTCCGCGAAGGCCGGCGACGAGATCGTCCTGGAGGACGGCACGTACACCGTCAACGCGAACCTCACCTGCGCGGCGGAGGGCACCCAGGCCGCCCCCATCATCGTGCGCGCGAAGAACCGCCACGCGGCCACCGTGCGCTTCAACGCGTTGGAGGGCTTCAAGGTGTCCGGCCGGTACTGGACCTTCGACGGGCTCACGGTGGAGGGCATCTGCGCGAACGACCAGAACTGTGAGCACGCCTTCCACGTCACCGGCCACGCGGAGAACTTCGTCCTGCGCAACAGCCGCGTGCGCGACTTCAACTCGCAGCTCAAGGCGAACGCGGAGAAGAACGGCAGCGGCGTGTGGGAGATGCCGCACCGGGGTCTCATCGAGAACAACGAAATCTACGACACGCACGCGCGCGCGACGTCCACGCCCGTCAACAAGCTGAACATCGACACCGGCGATGACTGGGTGGTCCGCGACAACGAGCTGCATGACTTCTCCAAGCAGGGCGGCATCTCCTACGGCGCCTTCATGAAGAGCGGCGGCAAGCGGGGAATCTTCGAGCGCAACCGCGTCCTGTGCGTGAAGGATCTGCCCGCGGGGGACACGCGCATCGGCCTGTCCTTCGGCGGTGGCGGCACCGGCAATCAGTACTGCGCGCCGGCCTTCGACCCGACCGTGCCGTGCTCGCCGGAGCACACGGACGGAATCATCCGCAACAACATCGTGGCCAACTGCTCGGACGTCGCGGTGTACCTGAACAAGGCCGCGAACACGCGCGTGCTGTTCAACACGTTCGTCGGCACGACGGGCGTGGACTACCGCTACGCCGCGTCCACCGGCGAGGCCTTTGGCAACGTCCTGACGGGCGTCATCCGCAACCGCGACAGCGCCACCGGCACCCAGAGCACGAACCGCTCGAACGTGACCACCACCACCTTCGCGTCCTGGTACGTGGCGCCGCTCAAGGGCGACCTGACGCTCAAGGGCGACGTGTCGTCGCTCATCGGCGCGGCCCCGAAGAACACGCTGGCGCCGGAGGACTTCTGCGCGCGCGCCCGGCCCGCCTCGGCCACGCTGGGAGCGCTGGAGCACTCACTGGGTGACTGCCCCGCGAACACGGGCACCGGCACGGACGCGGGCACCGGAACCACGGACGCGGGCGTCGTTCCGGACGCGGGCCCTGAGCAGAACCCGTCCGGGGACGGGGACGAGGACGATGACGGCGGTTGCAGCGCGAGCCCCGGCCTGCTGCCCGCGCTGCTCGGGCTGCTCGTGCCCCTGGCCCTGCGCCGGCGCGCCCGTCGCTAGCGGAGGCCTCGCGAGGCGGCTGGAGCCCCCAGCCGCGTCGCTGCCCGCACGCGACAACTCAGAACGCGGAGGAGACGAACAGGCCCGGTCGGATGGCCAGGATGCCGCCCACCACCAGCGCCAGTGACACCAGCGTGCCCACCAGCGGCAGCACGTAGCCTGGCGGCGTGCGCCGGCGGTTCGCGGACAGGGGGCCCTGGATGGCGCCCACCGCGAGAATCATCATCACGATGTGCCCGATGAGCGCCGGGTAGTACCCGCGCGTCACCAGCACGCCAATGCCCACGAGCACCTGCAGCTGCAGGAAGCCGGAGTAGGACGCGCCGAGGATGCGCCCCACCTTGTCGAACGGGCGCTTCGTGGCGACCGCGAACGCGAAGAACGCGAGCGCGATGACACCGGACAACAGCACCAGGTAGCGAAGACCCGAGTGGAGATGGAAGAAGAAGGTCATGGGCGCAAGGGTTTAGCACCCGCCGGGCGGGGCGCGACGTTTCCTGCAAGCTACGACGGGTCCGGCTTGGGCGTGCGCTTCGTGCTGGGAGGCAGGGGCGGCGCGGAGATGCGCTCGGCGGGGGGCAGCTCACCCGTGAGGCTCTTGAGGAAGGCCACCAGGTCGTCCACCTCGCCGTCCTTCAGCGTGCGGCCCAGCTGGTAGCGCCCCATCAGGCGCACCATGGTGGGCAGGTCCTTCACGCTGCCGTCGTGCAGGTAGGGCCCGGTCATCTCCACGTCGCGCAGGGTGGGCACGCGGAAGTAGCCCCGGTCTTCCTCGTTCTTCGTCGCGTCGAAGCGGCCCGCGTCGGTGAGGGCCGGGTACGCCTCCACCAGTCCCAGCTTCTGGAACGACGCGCCGCCCACCGCCGGGCCGTTGTGGCACGTGGTGCAGCCGGTGGTGACGAAGGCCTCCAGGCCGCGCTGCTCCTGCGCGCTCAGGGCCGCGTGCTCCCCCGCGAGGAAGCGGTCGAAGCGCGACGACGTGGTGAGCGTGCGCTCGAAGGCGGCCAGCGCCCGGGCGGCGTTGGCCAGCGTGACGGGCCTGCCCCCCTTGGGGAAGGCGGTGCGGAAGCGCGTGGAGTACTCGGGGATGGAGGACAGCGTGGCCTCGACGCGCTTCGCGTCCGGCATGGCCATCTCCACCGGGTTCATCATCGGCCCTTCCGCCTGGGCCTCCAGCGTGGCGGCGCGGCCGTCCCAGAACTGCGCGATGTGGTGGGCCGCGTTGTAGACGGTGGGCGAGTTGCGGCTGCCCTTCTGCCCCTTGTGCCCTTCCGACAGCGCCTTGTTGTCCACGCCGAAGGTGTCGAGGCCGTGGCAGCTGTTGCAGGACACGTCGTGGTTCTTCGACAGGCGCGGCTCGTGGAAGAGCATGCGCCCCAGGGCCACCTGCTCCGCGGTGTCCTCGGGCAACGGGGCCTGGTTGCGAGGCGCCTGGAAGAAGTGCGACGCCAGCTTCGCCACCGCCGCGGCATCCGTAGCCGAGGGCTTCGGGGCCGGGGCCTGCTCCGCCACCGGAGCGGGCGCGGGCGGCTTCGCCTCCGGAGCCTTTTCTGGCGAGCGCTCACAACCGGCGAACAAGCCCGTCCCCATCACCGACAGGGTGAACCCGAGCAGCAGTCGATTTCGCATCATGTTGGAGAGCCTCCCGTGTGCGGCGCGGAGCGCACCGTACCAGTGACCCGGGCGGCTGGCTTCGAGACGGAACGTCGCACCCACGGCGCGGGCTTTCCCATTCCATCAGTCCGGCAGCGTCTGCCCGGACGGCGGCCCGGCGGACGCGGCCCGGGGATCCTGCGGAACAATCCCCGCGCCGCTACCTCTTCTTCAAGGCTCCGGCTACGTGCCGGGACCACGCAGCGGCGCATCCGGCTGGAAGCGCGGCGCCACGGAGGACGGCGGATGCAGGATGGAGACACGGGCGGCAAGGGGCGGGAGGTGGACGTGCTCGTCTGCCGCAAGTGCCTGACGAAGAGCGCCCGGAGCGGAGGGCAGGACCTGCCGCGCTGGCTCCAGGGGGAGCTGGCCGAGCGGGGCCTCGCCGGTCAGGTGCGCGTCACGCCCACCGGCTGCATGAACCAGTGCCCGCGCCGGCAGGTCACCGTGCTCGTCTCCGACTCCGATGATCCCGAAGGCCGCCTGCTGCTGGTGGAGCCCCGGCTGCAGCGCGACCTGCTGCTGAAGTTCGTGGAGCGCCGCGCGCGCCCGGACGCTCCCGCCGCCACGCCCGGCGACGGCGACGCTCCGGGGCGGCAGGAGCACCTCGGTGATGAACCGGTCCACGAGGAACGAGGCCAGTAGCCCCGTCGCGGTGCCGGCCGTGTCCCACGCCAGGTCCTTCACGGAGAAGACGCTGCCGCGAGCCTTGTCGTACACCTCCTTGCCCAACCCCACGCCCAATCCCAGTCCCACGCCGGTGAGCGCCCGCGCGCCCGGTGAATCGAAGAGGACGGCGCCCGCGCCGTAGCCCACGCCCGTGGCCGCCGCGCACGCCGCGAAGTGTTTGGGCTTGTCGTTGCCAAACCAGTCATCACCAGACGCGGCGCGGCCAGAGGCCGGGACGGCGAGGAGCACCAGGGCGGCGAGCGCGGAACGGGCGGACATGCATCCAGCCTGTAGCATCCTCCGCATGGGACGCGACCTGGGCTGAGAGTGAAAATCCGGCGCGTTTCCACGCTTGCCGACCTCCACGGTGGGTGCGTTTTCGAGACGAGGCCCGCACGTGGGCTTATGCTCGACCCGTTTTGAAAGGCTTCGGTCCCTCGCTCAGCTTCCGGCAGACCCGGCACCCCGCGTTGGATGGCGCGCGCGGTCTGGCCGTGCTCGCCATGGTGATGGGTCACACGCTGGACGCGCTGCTGGCGCCCGCGTTCCGGGACCACCCTTGGGTCCAGGAGTACTGGAAGGTCCGGGGCATCACCGCGCCGCTGTTCCTGCTGGTGAGCGGCTGGGCGGTGGTGATGGCGCTGGGCACGAAGCCGGGCGCGGCGAAGGACTCCTTTGGCCGCCGGTTCCGCCGCGCGCTGCTGCTGCTCTTCCTGGGCTACCTGCTGCACTGGCCGGGCTGGGGCGCGGTGCGCGAGCTGGGCTTCTCCGACGCCATGCTGCGCAAGGTGTTCCAGTTCGACGCGCTCCAGTGCATTGGCGCGGCGCTGCTCCTGGGCGCCATGGCGCTGGTGGTGACGCCGAACCGGGGCGCGCGGGCGCTGCTGCTGGGCGGGCTGGCGGTGGGCATCCCCCTGGCGAGCGTCGGGATGTGGAACGCGGGCGCGCACCTGCCGGTGCCGCTGCAACAGTTCATTGGCAATGGGGAGGGCAGCCGCTTCCCGTTCTTCCCCTGGGCGGGCTTCTTCTTCGCGGGCGCGTTCGCCGCGCACGGGCTGCACGTGCTCAAGCCGGGCCTGCCGCAGGGCTTCTCACTGCTCGCGTTGGGCGGAGCGCTGCTGGCGCTCACCCGTTGGGTGCCCGTGGAGTGGACGCCCACCAGTCCCACGATGGTGATGTACCGCGTGGCGCAGGGCCTGCTGGTGCTGGGCGTCGTGAACCTGTTGCCGCAGCGGGTGAGCTGCTTGCTGGCGCCGCTGGGACGGCTGTCGCTGTGGATCTACGTGCTGCACCTGCCAGTGGTGTACGGCTGGGCGGACATCGCGGGCCTCGCGCAGCGCATCGGTCCCCGGCTGGGCATCGCGGCGGCGCTGGGTACCTCCGTGGCGCTGCTGGTGGGCTGCTACCTCATCGCCCGGATGGGCCGCTGGGTCCAAGAGCAGGCCCGTCCCTGGCGCGCCGGCTCCACGACGCTGAACGCCAGCGTCGGCACCGCGCGCCTGGGCCAGTAGCCGCATTCAGCCCTCGGAGCCGGTGCGCGGCAGCTTCGCGGGCGGCTCGGTCGCGCTTCCACGCGCCACCAGCTCACGCGTCACGGCCTCCAGTGCGTTGATGCGGCGGCCCGCGCGGCCCCGGGCCCACGTCGCCACCTCCGGCGCCTTGAGCAGCTCCACCGCCTGCTCCACGCCGCCCGCCTTGCCCTTCAGCGCCCGCGCGGTCACCAGCCGCACGTTGCGCGCGGCCCTGCGCGCCAGGCCCCCGTTCCACAGCAGGTCCAGGGCGAACGAGGTCCACACCGTCAGCTCGTCGTCCGGGCGCAGGAACGCCTCGAAGCGGGCCAGCGCATCGGCGCGAGGCTCACCGGCGCGCAGCTCCTCCTCCGGAAGCTCGACGTGCAGCGACGTGCTGTACGCGAGCGGCTGCTCCGGCGCGATGACCGCCTCGAAGCGCTCGCCCGTGGCGTAGCGGACCGCCACCAGGTGCACCAGCTCCGGAGGGATGCCCGCCTCCAGCGGGTGCGCGTTCGCCTCCGCGTAGAAGAGGACCAGCCGGTCCGCGGCATCCGCCAGCGAGCGCAGCTCCAGCGGCGGGCGCCACTCGCCCTTGTAGATGCGGCGGCGGTTGGGCCCCGTGCGTGTCTCCTGGCGCTCCAGCTGCGTGTCCACCATGAACTCGAACGCGCCCAGCATGCGGTCGAAGTACTCGGGCTTGCCCTCCAGCTGGCCCAGGATCTCCGCCACCGCCTCGATGGTGGAGACGCAGTGGTCCGCCGGCTCCGCGCGGATGCGGTAGTTGCTCGGGCGGCGCGGCACGAAGCCGATGCGCGGCAGCGCCGCGAGCACCGGGTTGCGCATCACCACCTTCTTCGCCTGCGGCCAGGTGCCGTCCACGACGATGAGCGTCTCCGGCGGGTTCGCCTGGGCCTCCTCCACGGTGATGGCGTCCTCGCCCGGGAAGAGCACCGCGACACGCTCGGGGTTCTTCGCCAGCTCCTCCAGCCGCGCGTGGCCGGTGAAGTCCACGCCCCGGTGCAGCTCCGAGTTGGTCAGCGACAGGTGCGCCATGCGCGCCGTGCCAATGGCCACGCGCCGCTCCCGCGGATGCTGGAGGAACACCACGCGCGTGCGCGTCTGGAGCTGGGGGACGTGCGCGCAGTAGCACGCGCTTTCAGGACGCAGACACTTGATGCAGAAGGTACGCACGCCCGGCCCTTTATCACGGCCCTGACCCTGGCGGCCGGGCTCGGCCCTCCCGGGAGGCTCGCCCCCTCCCCTGCCCGCCCGGGAACGGCTACATGGAGGGGACCGTGAACCTGCTCCTGCTCTTCGACGAGGACTTCCAGCCGGACGGCACCGCCCGGCTCACTGGCCGCCGCGCCCAGCACGCCCGCGAGGTCCTCAAGGCCGAACCCGGCGAATCCCTGCGCGTGGGCCGCCTGAACGGCCTCACCGGCACGGGCGAGGTGCTGGAGAACGCCCCCGGCCTGCTCCACCTGCGCGTCGAGCTGACGGACCCGCCGCCGCCAAGGGCCGGCGTGGACCTGCTCCTGGCCATCCCCCGCCCCAAGGCGCTGAAGAAGGTCCTGCCCGCCGTGGCGTCCCTGGGCGTGGACCGCATCGTGCTGGTGAACGCGGCCCGCGTGGAGAAGAGCTACTTCGACTCCAAGGTGCTCAACGAGGCCTTCGTCCGCGAGCTGCTCCTCCAGGGCCTGGAGCAGGCCCGCGACACGCGCATGCCGGAGGTGCTGATCCGCGAGCGCTTCCGCCCCTTCGTCGAGGACGAGCTGGACGCCGTCTTCGGCCCGGAGCCGCTGCGCCTGCTCCCCCACCCGCCCGCCAGCCTCTCCCTCCAGGCCCGGGACATCACGCGCGCCACGCGGGTGGTGCTCGCCATCGGCCCGGACGGCGGCTGGGTGCCCTTCGAGGCCCAGCTGCTGGAAGCCCACGGCTTCCTGCCCTTCTCGCTGGGCCCCCGTATCCTGCGCGTGGAGACGGCGGTGCCGGTGCTGCTGGGTCAGGTGACACTGCTCAAGGCGCCGGCGCCGTAGCCGGCGTGGGAGCCGCCGCGGCCGCCACCGGCGCGGGCTGGAGCTTCTGCCAGTCCTCCAGCGAGATGGGCTTGGTGACCTTGAGCACGGACACGTCCACCTTCTCCTCGCGCGGTTCGGTGCGCGTGTCCTCGGTGACGGTGAAGTTCAGGCGATTGATTTCGTGCCCGGCCTCCGTCTCCAGCACGACGCGCCAGTCACCCGGCTTGGGCGTGGTGCCCGGCTGCGCGTAGTAGCGGTAGCCGCCCTCCGAGCCGTTGCTGCTCACCGAGGCGAGGAAGCCCTTGCCCAGCGCCGTCCAGCCCTTCTCCGGATGGTCGAAGTACCAGCGCACGCGCACGCGGTACGGCTCGAAGCCCTTGGGCGCGAAGATGCGGAAGAAGTACATGGGCTGCTCGCCGGGCCGCACCATGAAGTCCTGGTCGCCGTGGTGGAACGCCGTCCAGACCTTCCACCAGGGCTGCACCTCCGACGTCAGGTGATACACGCCCGGGGAAACGCGCTTCACCTGGTGGTAGATGCCGCTGTACTGCACCGCCAGGGGCACCGGCGGAATCACGCCCAGGAAGTAGCACCCGAGCAGCACCGCCTGCGCACCGAAGCCGGGCACCGCCACCGTGCGCAGCAGCGCCTTCTCATCCGGGCGCCACCGCTTGAGCACGCGAAGCAGTCCGTACACGCTCCCGCAGCCCAGCACGACGGAGAGCGTGAAGATCCACCACCCCACCCGGCCAAAGAGCACCGGCAGCAGCGACGCGAAGTAGAGCGTCACGCACAGGCTGAAGATGGCCACGCGGATGACGGGGCCCAGCTGACGGAAGCGCGGCAGCTCGTTCGCCACCAGCAGCCCGAACATGCCCGCCATGAACAAGAGCGGCGTGAAACCCGACGAGCTCTTGAAGAGGAACAGGGTGAACGCGCTCAGCAGGCTGCCCATGAAGAAGTGCAGCGCGTCCTCGCGGAAGCGCCACACCTTGCCCAGCCACTTCGGCGGCTCCACTCCTTCGGGGTAGCGCTGCTCCAGCACCAGCAGGCCCGCGAGGATGGCCAGGTAGACGAAGTTCTGCACCTCCGTGAGCGCGTCGTCGACAGGGCTCAGGGTGAGGACGTCGTAGAGGAAGCCCGCGAAGAAGAAGAGGGCCATCTCCTGCCGCTCGTACTTCGCGCGGAAGGCCTGCACGCGGTCCACCAGCGTGGGCGTCTTCTCCGTGCTGACGAGGTCGTCCGGATCCACGACGCCAGCGCCGGGCGTGGCGACCGCGACGTTCGCGCCGGGAGGAAGGGGGCCCCCCTCGACCGGCACTCCGGGCACTTCGGTGGACGCGTCCTGCGGCTTCGACTCAGGCGGTGTGACGGTGAGCACGGCGGCTTTCAACCCCTCTTGGCGACCGCCGCCCAGTCTACGCGGGGGACGGGGCCCGGGTCTTCCCCCCGGCCCCGCTCCCTCTCAAACGCCTACTTGCCGCCGGCGGCGACCAGGTCCTGCAGCTCGCCGCGCTCGGCCAGCTCCATCAGGATGTCCGACCCACCCACGAACTTCCCGTGGATGTAGACCTGCGGAATGGTGGGCCAGTTGGAGTAGTCCTTGATGCCCTGGCGCACGACGGGGTCCGCCAGCACGTCCACCGTGTGCACCGGGCCCAGCGGCTGGAGCAGCTGGAGTGCGCGCGCGGAGAAGCCGCACTGGGGGAACAGGGAGTTGCCCTTCATGAAGAGGACGATGGGGTGCGACTTCACCGTCTCGTCGAACTGGGCCTTGAGGGTCGGATCCATGAATCGTTGCTCCTTCTTCAGCGGGGCCCGAGCTTCTTCCACTGCTCGGGCGAATAGGTCTTGAGCGCCAGCGCGTGCAGCTCGCCCGACTTCAGCCACTGCTGCAGCGGCGCGTACACCAGTTGGTGCTGCTCCACCATGGTC
The DNA here is from genome assembly GCF_003668895.1 of Corallococcus sp. AB045. Classification (NCBI taxonomy): domain Bacteria; kingdom Pseudomonadati; phylum Myxococcota; class Myxococcia; order Myxococcales; family Myxococcaceae; genus Corallococcus; species Corallococcus sp. AB045. The sequence goes on along the minus strand of NZ_RAWN01000163.1, from coordinate 9,690 downwards.
TTGCCGGTGAAGGCGGGGGCGATGACACGAGCCTCGAAGTGGTCTCCCGTCCCCGTGGTGTCGTTCAACTCCACCTCCGAGCCCGGCAGGGCCTCGAGGAGGTAACGGCGAAGCGTCTCAGCGTCGAGCATCAGTTCATCCCCTTTCCCATCACCAGCATGGCCGGGTCCACGCCCAGTCCGCGCAGGGTGGCATCCCACAACTTCGCCGGGTCCTGTCCCAGCACCGCGTCCGCGGTGGCGTCGGCGTACAGCCACGAGCCCGCGGCGATTTCATTCTCCAGCTGCTTGGGGCCCCAGCCCGCGTACCCCAGGCAGAAGCGCACGCGCGGGTCCGTCCGCTGCAAAAGGGGTCCCAGCGCGTCCAGCGTGACGCTCAGGTAGAGGCCCGGCAGGACGGCGTGCTTCTCCGCGACGGAGTCGTCGTCATGCAGGACGAAGCCCCGCTGGGGCTCCACCGGGCCGCCCACGAACACCGGCTGCGACACGCGGTCCGTCGAGATGTCCATCGACTGACCGCGCGCCAGCTCACCGAGCGTCAGGGGCGCTCCCCGGTTCACGATGAGCCCCATGGAGCCCGTCTCCCCGTGTTCGATCATCAGGATGACCGACCGGTAGAAGTTCGGGTCTCCAAGCTGGGGCATGGCCAGCAGGAAGCCGGTGGCGAGGTTCTTCACGCCAGGGAGCATCGGCCGTCCGGCGGGGGTGTGCAACCGGAACCCGCTCCCCTGCTGCTCTCAGTGCCAGCTCTGGTGCTTGGACTTCAGCGCCTTGGCCAGCTTCTCCGGATCCAACGGCTTGCCGATGAAGAGATCCGCGCCCAGGCCCTTGCACTTGCGAGCGGTGGCCGCGTCGCTCATGGCGCTCACGCCGATGAGCACGGCCTGAGGGAACTTCTCGCGCAGCTTGGACATGAGCGTGGTGCCGCTGCGGCCGGGCAGGAACACGTCCACGATGGCGGCGTCCATGCGCTTGTTGCGCACGGCGAACTCGGCCTCCTCGGCGCTGCCCACGGGCATGGCGTCGTAGCCCCAGGTGCTCACCAGCTCGACCAGGAGCTCGCGGTGCGCGGCGTCGTCTTCCACCACCAGCACCGAACCCCGGACGGTCTCCTTGCGCAGGCCGTCGTCACGCGGACGCTCATCACGGGCAGGCGAGAGGGGGATTTCTTCCGTCGGGAGGGACATGATGTTCACCTGAGGGCAAAGGGTTTCCGTCCGTGTGAAACCGCTGCCTCAATGTGCGGCATTCCTCACACTTCGCGACGGGTACCTCCCCCCAAAGCCTGGGAAGCAAGCGAGGCGCCAAGCACCAGCAGGACGAGCAGTCCCCAGGCGGGAATCACCACGCGGCCGCCGCCCTCGTAGATGAGCGCGGCGTAGGACGTGCCCAGGTAGCGGCCCAGGGACATAGGCTCCATGCGGGCGATGCCGAAGAAGCTCACCGTGGACTCGGTGAGGATGGCGCTCGGCAGGCGGCTCAAGAACACGGCCAGCACGAAGGGGCGCAGCAGCGGCCACAGGTGCACGCGAAGGACGTGCGCGCCACCACCGCCCAGGGCCCGCGCGGCGGCCACGTACTCCTGGCCCTCCAGGGTGGCCAGGCGGTCGCGGAACATGCGCGCGGGGCCGGCCCAGCCCACCAGGGCCAGCGACGTCACCATCAAGCCAAAGGGGCCCAGGCCGCCGCCCATGCCCGCGTCCATCAGGGACTGACCGGCGAGCTGGAGCACCATCACCACGAGGACATCCGGAAGGGCGAACACGGCGTCCACCGCGCGCAAGAGCACCTGCTCCGTCACGCCGCCGGACAGCCTCGCGAGCGCCGCGACGGCCAGCCCCAGCACGGTCGACAGCGCGCCGGCCGCGAGCCCGATGGCCAGCGACACCCACAAGCCACCGAAGGCCAGCTCGCACACGCTCCGGTCCGGCCGGTTCAGGTCCCAGCCGAGCGGACAGGTGTTCGCGAGTGCTTCGGGAAACAGGCGGCCGGCCACGAGGCTCAAGGCGCCCAGTCCCACGAGGAGGACCAGCCCCACCCAGGCGCGCAGCGGGATGCGGCTCAAGCGCGGGCCTCCCGGGCGCGGGGATCCACGAGCATGCGCAGCATCTCCACGGTGAGGCTCACGACGACGAGCACGGTGGCGAAGGTGGTGGTGGACACGACGACGACGGCGACCTGCTTGTTGAGGACGGCGAGCACGTAGAGCTGACCGAAGTACGGCAGGCCGAAGACGCGCTCCGCGGCGAACGAGCCCGCGAGCAGCGCGGTGGCGACGGGCGTCACGGCGTCCAGGAGCGCGGGCCACACGTTGGGGAGGACATGGCGGCGCAGCACGGTGCCGGGGTCCAGGCCCTTGCTGAGCGCGGTTCGCACGTAGTCACGGGACAGCTCCGTCTCCAGCGCATCCCCCACGAGCGTGCCCAGGAAGGTCCCCGGCCAGATGGCGATGACGACCGCCGCGCACAATTCCGGCAACAGGTGTCCGCGCTCCACCACGGCTGGGGCCAGCAGCAGCGCGGGGATGAACACGGGCGTCCCGAACGCGATGGCGGGGAGCACGTCCCCGAGCACGGCGAAGCGTCCCCGCCGCCAACGGGTGCGAAGGAGCGCGAAGCCCACCGCCCAAGCGAGCGCGAGGGGAAGCGCGACCAGGCCCACACCCACGCTGCCGGAGAGTTTCTGGAGCAGCTCATCGCCGGTGATGCCCTGAGCGCTGGTGCCCAGGCGTTCCCCGGCGAAGAGCTTCTCCCAGGGCCGAAGGAACCCGAGCGGTTCACCGATGCCCAGGTCGCGCTGATACGAAGCCGCCAGCTCCGGGGACACCTGCCGCTTGTTGTCGCTCTCCGTGGTGAGCGGCAACGCGGCCATGAGGAAGTACGAGGCCACCGCCACCACCGGCACGAGCACGAGCTGGCGCACGAGGCGCGTCGCGATGAGGCGCATGCGCTAGGGCCCCTGCCCTTCCGCGCGGGCCGAGGCGGCTTCATCCGGGCCCAGCCGCAGTGCACGCAGCGCGAGGAAGTTGAACGGATCCACGTCCAGGCCGTGCAACCGCGCCCGCGCCCGGAAGTAACGGTCCGGGTGGTACAGCGGCGCGATGACGGCCTCATCCCCCACCAGCACCTGCTGGGCCTTCGCGTACAGCTCGCGCGCGTGCACAGGGTCGGGGTCGCCGTCCGCCATCTCCAGCAGCAGCTCGAAGCGGCGCATCGGCTCGCCGCCGCCCTGCGTCTCCCAGCCCGTCTGGTGGTTGCCCTGCCGTTCGAACAGCGTGAAGAACGTGTTCGGGTGCGCGTAGTCCGCGCCCAACCGCCGCAGGTACAGGTCATACGCGCGCGGCCCCTGCGGCGTCCTGCGAGCCACCTCCGCGGAGAAGTCCGACCGCGAATCCACCACCACCTGCACGCCCACCTTCGCGAGCTGCGCCGCGATGCGCTCCGCCAGCGCCTCCTCCGGCACGAACGAATCCCCCGCCTTCACCACCAGCCGCAGCGGACGGCCCAACCCCTTCACCCCCGCCAGCTCCGCCTTCGCCCGCTCCGGCTCGTAGCGAGGCAGCAGAGCCGCCTGCTCCGGCGTCGCCGCATCCGGCAGCTCCGGAGGCAGCAACACATTCGTCGCGCGAGCGGCCGGCAGCAGCCCCGCGAGCAGCGCCTCCCTGTCCAACGCCCGAGCCAGCGCCCGGCGCACCTCTGGCCGGTCCAACGGCGGACGCTCCGTGTTGAAGCCCAGGAAGTACGTGGACAACAGCGGCTCACGCTTCAGGTCCGCCGCCTTCATCCCGCGAAGCGCCGCCGCGCTGTCCACGAAGACGAAGTCCACCCTGCCCCGCTCATACAGCGCAGGACCGATCTCCGACTTCATCAGCGTCAACACCGGCGCGGGCGTCTCCCCAGGCCCCATCGGCGGGATGAATGCGCTGCGCGGGTTGTAGACCAGCCGCACGCGCTCGCCCGCGCGGTCCCACCGCTCGACTCGATAAGGCCCCACCGCCAGCGGACGCCCGTCGCGAGGCCGGTCGAAGTAGTCGCGCACCGCCTCGTCCGACTTGCCCTCCAGGTCCACCGAAGGCGCGGGAAAGAACAGGTACACGTTCGCGAGCCGCGCCAGGAAGTAGCTCCGGGGCCGCGCCAGCGTCACCCGCAGCGTCCGCGCCGCCACTGCCTCCACCCCGACCCGCGACAGCGCGGCCGTCACCTCCGCCTGCGGCGCCCCGCGCTCCTGCAGCGCGAGCACCTCCTCCGCGCCCTGGAGGTCCGCCATCTCGCCGCGCTCACGGCCCAGCAGCGCCCGGTGCCACCCGAAGACGAAGTCGCGCGCCGTGACGGGAGAACCGTCCGACCACGTCACGTCCTCGCGCAGGTGGAACGTGTAGACCTCATGCCCGGCCGCGTCCGCTTCACGCTCCCACCGCTCCGCCAGGCCCGGCTGGACCGAGTGGTCCGCCCCCAACGTGGTGAGCCCCTTCTGCGTGGCCAGCATCACCGGGTAGTTCACCCAGCTCTGAGGATCCGAGTGGCTCCAGTCGAGCGTGGTGGGCATCGCCGGCACCACCACCTTCACGCCCGGCTCCGGCTGGAAGCCGCACGGCCCGCAGGCCGCGGCCATCACCAGCACCAGGGAGTAGGACAGGATTCGCGCGCGGGGAGCCACCGCCCGCGTTGTACCCCGACCGGCTCCGGAAAAGAGAGAAGCCAGGAGACCGGCGACTCCTGGTCGGCCGGCATCCTGGCTTCGTCACCACCCATCCCAGGCCCCCTCAAGGGGCCCGGGACTCAAGACCTCAGGAGGCCGGCGCGGAAGGCGTGGACACCGCATCCGGTACGGACAGCCCCATCTTCAGGTTGTCCCCCGCTCCCTTGCGGCCGAACTCCTCCGGCTTCTCCAGGAGCAGCGCCTCACGCAGCACGTCGTCCACGAACTCCACCGGGACGATGCGCAGCGCCTTGCGGATCTTCAGCGGGATGTCCTTCAGGTCCTTCTTGTTCGCCTTCGGAATCAGGACCGTCTTGATGCCCGCGCGGTGCGCCGCCAGCGTCTTCTCCTTCAGACCGCCGATGGGCAGCACGCGGCCACGCAGCGTGATTTCACCCGTCATCGCCACGTCCCTGCGGACCGGCACGCGCGTCAGCGCGCTCACCAGCGCCGTGGCCATGGTGACACCCGCGGACGGACCGTCCTTGGGGATCGCGCCCTCCGGCAGGTGGACGTGGATGTCGTAGTTCTCGAACACCTTGCGGTCGATGCCGAAGCGCTCCGCGCGGCTGCGCACGTAGGACATGGCCGCCTGGGCGGACTCCTGCATCACCTCGCCCAGCTTGCCGGTGATGATGAGCTTGCCCTTGCCCGGCATGGACGTGGCTTCCGTGGTGAGGATCTCACCGCCCAGCTCCGTCCATGCGAGGCCCGTGACGATGCCCACCTGGTCCTCGCGCTCCGCCACGCCGTAGCGGAAGCGGGGCGTGCCCAGGAACTTCATCGCCTGCTTGCGGTCCACCTCGATGAGGTCCCGCTTGCCGTTCTTCAGCACGTCGCGGGCGATCTTCCGGAACACGCCGCCAATCTCACGCTCCAGCGAACGCACGCCCGACTCGCGCGTGTACCGGTGCACGATGGTCTTCAGCGCGTCGTTGGTGATGTCGATCTTCAGGTCCGCGAGGCCGTTGGCCTCCTGCTCCTTCGGAATCAGGTAGCGCCGCGCGATGGAGAGCTTCTCCGGCTCGGTGTACCCCGCGATGCGAATCACTTCCATGCGGTCCTGCAGCGGACCGGGGATGTTGTGCATCGTGTTCGCGGTGCAGATGAACATCACCTTGGACAGGTCGTAGTCGAGGTCCAGGTAGTGGTCGTTGAAGTTGTGGTTCTGCTCCGGGTCCAGCACCTCCAGCAGCGCCGCGCTCGGGTCGCCACGGAAGTCCGTGGACATCTTGTCGATCTCGTCCAGGAGGAACACGGGGTTGTTGCTGCCCGCCTTCTTCAGGGACTGGATGAGCTTGCCCGGCATCGCGCCGATGTACGTGCGGCGGTGGCCGCGGATCTCCGCCTCGTCACGCACACCACCCAGCGACAGGCGCACGAACTTGCGGCCCGTGGCCCGCGCGATGCTGCGCGCCAGCGACGTCTTGCCCACGCCCGGAGGACCCACGAAGCACAGCACGGGGCCCTTCAACTTCTTCACCAGCTGCTGCACGGCCAGGTACTCGAGGATGCGCTCCTTCGGCTTCTTCAGGCCGTAGTGGTCCTCGTTGAGCACCCGCTCCGCTTCGGTGACGTCCAGCCGGTCCTGGGTCTCGTCGTACCAGGGCAGGCTGATGATCCAGTCGATGTAGTTGCGGACGACCGTGGCCTCGGCGCTCATCGGGCTCATCATCCGGAGCTTCTTCAGCTCCTTCTTGACCTTGAGCGTGGCCTCCTTGCTCATCCGCTTGTTCTTCAGCTTCTCTTCAATCTCCTGGATCTCGTTCTTGAACTCGTCGCGCTCACCCAGTTCCTTCTGAATGGCCTGCATCTGCTCATTCAGGTAGTACTCCTTCTGGGTCTTCTCCATCTGCTTCTTGACGCGCGTGCGGATCTTCTTCTCCACCTGGAGAATCTCGATCTCGCCCTGCATCAGCTCGTAGAGCTTCTCCAGGCGCTTGGCCGGGGACTCCGTCTCGAGCAGCGCCTGCTTGTCGTTCAGCTTCAGCGACAGGTGCGCGACGATGGTGTCCGCCAGGCGCGCCGGGTCGTCGATGCTGGCGACCTGCATCAGCATCTCCGGCGGGATGCGCTTGTTGAGCTTCACGAAGGCTTCGAAGACGGAGTGGACGGAGCGCACCAGCGCCTCCAGCTCCACGCTCTTCTCCAGCGTCTCCTCGACCTCGTCCACCTCGACCATGAAGAAGGCGTCGTTCGGGTGGAACTTCTTCACCTTGGCGCGGCGCACGCCCTCCACCAGGACCTTCATCGTGCCGTCGGGCAGCGGAAGGAGCTGGATGAGGTGGCCAATGGTGCCGAAGTGGAAGATGTCGTCGGGCGAGGGGTCGTTCGTCTTGGCCTTCTTCTGGGCGGCCAGCAGGATGACCGCCTTGTCATCCGGCCCCTTGTGGGCCATCGCGTCCTTCAGCGCCGCGATGGACTTCTCCCGGCCGACGAACAGCGGAACCACCATGTGCGGGAACACGATGATGTCCCGAAGGGGCAAGAGCGGGATGGTGAGTCCCCGCTTCTGGGCTTCCTTCTTGTCGTCACGTCCGAAGAACATGTATCCGCCACCCGCTGGCCTGCCGTACGGGCAAGCCCTTCAAGAGTTGCCCACATGCCCGCCAAGCGCGCATGCAGGGTGAAACGCTGCTCTATAACACGCCGGTCGCAGGACCCGTTCCCCGCTCAAGATTAGGGGTCCGCACCCTGCCTTCAAGGGAACACCGGGAGGCAGGAGTGTGTCCTGCCCCGATTCTAGCGGCTCTCGGCCGCTACCCCGGCATCCGGCCGTGCGACGTCCAGAACCTGGAAGAGGAAGGCATACATGTCCACGCTGGACTCGATGGCCTTGGCCACCTGGTCCGCCCCGCCATGGCCCGCGTTCGCCTCAATGCGTAGCAGCGTGGGCGCCGGATTGCCCTTCGCGTTCTGCACCGCCGCCACGAACTTGCGCGCGTGCATGGGGTCCACCCGGTCGTCGTGGTCCGAGCTCATCATCAGGAGGGGCGGGTACCGCACGTCCTGACGCACGTGGTGGTAGGGCGAATAGGCGTACAGGGTCTTGAACTGCCCGGCGTCGTCCGCCGACCCGTACTCCGGCACCCAGGTCCGCCCGCTGCCGAACAGGTGGAAGCGCACCATGTCCAGGAGCGGCACGCCGCACACCACCGCGCCGTACAGCTCAGGGCGCTGCGTCATGGCCGCGCCCACCAGCAGGCCGCCGTTGCTGCCGCCGTAGATGGCCAGCTTCTTCGCCTGCGTGTACTTCTCCTTCGCCAGGTACTCGGCCGCGCCGGCGAAGTCGTCGAACACGTTCTGCTTGTTCGCGCCCCGGCCCGCCTCGTGCCACGCGGTGCCGTACTCACCGCCGCCGCGCAGGTTGGCCACCGCGTACACGCCGCCCGCGTCCAGCCACGGCAGGATGCTCGCGCGGAAGCCCGGCTGCATGCTGACCAGGAAGCCGCCGTAGCCGTACAGCAGCGTGGGCGCGGTGCCGTCCTTCTTCAGGCCCTTCTTGTAGACGAGGAACATGGGCACCTTCGTGCCGTCCTTCGACGTGAAGAAGACCTGCTCCGTGGTGTACGCGTCCGGGTCCATGGGCACTTCCACCTTCGCCCACAGGTCCACCTTCCCGCTCTTCACGGACGTCCGGTACACCTGCCGGGGCGTGGTGAAGGAGCTGTAGGAGAAGTAGGCGTCGTCCTGGTCCTCCAGGCCCATCAGGTTGCTGGCGGCGCCCACGCCCGGCAGTTGCACGGTGCGCACCGGCTTGCCCTCCAGCGTGGTGATGCGCAGCTCCGTCGTCACGTCCTTGAGGTACTCCAGCGCCAGGTGGCCGCCCACCAGCGACACGCTCTCCAGCGTGGCCTTGGGGTCCTCCGGCACCAGCTCCTTCCAGTTCGCGCGCTCGGACTTCTTGGGGTCCACGGCGAAGACGCGCTGGCGCGGGGCGCCCTCGTCGGTGACGACGTAGAAGCGGTCCTTCCAGGCGAGGACGTTGTACTTGGCGCCCTTGCCCTTCACGAGCAGCCGCCAGTCCTTCTCCGCCGGGTGCTTCCAGTAGACGTCGTTCTCGCTCCAGCCGCGCAGGATGGACGCGAACAGGTACTTGCCGTCACGCGACAAATCACCCTGGAGGAACGTCGTCGGATCGCCGGTGCGCTCGTGCACCACGACGTCCTTCTTCGGATCCTCGCCCAGCTTGTGGAACTTGAGCGTGGTGTAGCCCGGGCGCGCGTCCACCGGGATGGAGGGGTCCGTGGGCAGCCACTCGTAGTAGAAGCCCTTGCCGTCCGGCGTCCAGTTGGTGTTGGCGTACTTCGCGCCCTCAATCACGTCCACCTTGGACCACTCACCGGTGTCCACGTCGATGACGTGCAGGGTGGCCTCGTCCGCGGCGTTGGGGCGCACCGGGAAGGCCACGCGCTTGCCGTCCCACGACGGCACCCAGCGGCCCAGGGACACCGGGCCGTCCTTGCTCATGACGTTGGGGTCCAGCAGCACCTTCTCCTGTCCGGACTCGCCGTCCTTCCAGTAGACGATGGCCTTCTCCTTGTCCTTGTGGGTCCGCATGAAGAAGAAGCGGTTGCCCCGGCGGAAGGGCGCCGTCACCGAGTCCACGTAGAACAGCTCCGTGAAGCGCTTCGTCAGCGCGTCGCGGCCCGGCATCTTCGCCAGCGCGTCGCGGGTGAAGCCGTCCTGCGACTTCATCCAGGCCTGGACCTCCGGGGCCTTCTCGTCCTCCAGCCAGCGGTACGGATCCGCCACCTGCTCGCCGTGCAGCGTGTCCACCACCGCGTCGGAACGGGTCGCCGGGTAGGCCATGCGGGAAGGGCCCTCCTGGGCCGGAGCGCTCGGCGTCGCTTGGGACGCGGCGGGGGCTTCATCACGCGTGGCTTCCTTCGCGGAAGTGCAGGCCACGAGCGACAACAGGGCAGGCATGAGGAGCTTTCTCATGGGGGACAGCAGATACAAGAAGCCCCCCGCCCCGGCCCGCAAAAAAGCG
>NZ_RAWN01000162.1:0-21869 GCF_003668895.1 Corallococcus sp. AB045 | reverse complement strand
CACGAGCACCTTGCCATTGGCCAGCAACGTGGCCGTGTGGTGGGCACGCGCCTTGGCGAGCGAGCCGGTGGCGCTCCAGGTGCCGGTGGCCGGATCATACAGCTCGGCATTGGCCAGATAACTGGAGTCTAACCCTCCCACCACGAGCACCTTGCCATTGGGCAGCGGCGTCAGGGTGCCGCTCGAGTGGCGCAGGGCCATGGAGCCGGTGACGCTCCAGGAGCCGGTGGCCGGGTCATACAGTTCGGCGCTGGCGACGGGGCCGGTATGATTCTGCCCACCCGCCAGGAGGACCCGCCCATCGGGCAACGGCGCGGCCATGTGCGAGAAGTGGGGCAGGAGGAGTGCGCCCGTGACGGTCCAGTTCCCCCCGGCGGGGTCCAAAGCCAGAGGTGCCTCTGACACCTGGGGCTCCTTGGCCAGGGCCTCCCCTGCCCCTCCGGCGAATCCGATACACAGGAGCACGGTCAGTGGCCCCATGAGGTGCATCCCCTGCCACGTCTGCCTCACTCGAAGCTTGTTCACGAACGCTCCCCCCGGATGACGAGCCCACACGGACTCGACATTGACGGAACGACAACCGGAGGAATCCGTGAGGCTCTCGCTCTCTCACCCCGGGGTTGGGGACGCGACGCACCCTTGCAATGCCTTGCACTGGACACCTGGGATGGCGGCCCTGCGCTCCCTGATGCACAACGGACCTTCCAGGCAGGAAGCTCCACTTCTCCCCTGCTCCAGGAAGCCGAGGGCCGTCACGCATGGACACCACAGGCGAGCCCCCCTTCATCTCCACCGGGCAGCTCCCCGCCGCGGAGCGGGTCCGGGCGTTGGTGGACGAGGCCTACCAACGCCACCAGGGGAACACCGAGGGACAGTGCTCGCAGGTCTACCCGGCGCTGGCGAAGGTGGATCCCCGCCTCTTCGGTGCGTGTGTGGTGGGCATCAACGGCAGCAGCCATGGGGCCGGGGACGTGGACCATCCCTTCTCCATCATGAGCGTCTCCAAGCCGTTCCTCTTCGCGCTCGTCTGTCAGGCTTTGGGGCCTGAAGTGGCCCGGCGCAAGCTGGGGGTCAATGGCACGGGCCTGCCGTTCAATTCGGCCATGGCCATCGACCTGAGCCCGGATGGACGGACCAACCCCATGGTGAACCCGGGAGCGCTGGCGACCACGGGCCTCGTTCCAGGCAGCAGTCCGGAGGCCCGGTGGCGGTTCATCCATGAGGGGTTGTCGCGCTTCGCCGGGCGCCAGCTCGCGCTCGACGAAGAGGTGTATGCCTCCGCGCGGGAGACCCACCAGCGCAACCAGGGGCTCGCCTTCCTGTTGCACGGGCTGGGCCGCCTGGAGGCGGATCCGCTCCTGACGACGGAGCTCTACACCCGCCAGTGTTCCCTGGCGGTGTCCGCCAGGGAGCTCGCCGTGATGGGAGCAACCCTGGCGGACGGGGGCGTCAACCCGCTCACCGGCGAGCGGGTCGTCGACGAGGAGGTCTGTCATCACACGCTCGCGGTGATGGCCACGGCGGGGATGTATGAGACCTCCGGTGACTGGCTCTACGACGTGGGGGTCCCGGGCAAGAGTGGCATTGGCGGCGGCATCGTCGCCGTCGCGCCGGGCAAGGGCGGGCTGGGCACCTTCGCCCCGCTGCTCGACGCGGCGGGCAACAGCGTCAAGGGACAGCTCGTCGCGCGGTTCCTGGCCCCACGGCTCGGCTTGAGCCTGTTCATGTCACGGCCTCAGCCCAGCGCGGCCCAGACGTAGACGGCCGAGTACGTCTGCGCCTCCGTCCAGATCGCCTTGCCCGAATTCACGATGGTGGTGCAGTCGGCCAGCCACCGGGTGGACTCGAACTCGAAGACGCCGGGCGAGGCCGACACCGCCACCGGTTCGCTCGCACCAAAGGTCACCGAGCTGAGTGGCATGGGGGACATGTTCGTCGCGCTGAAGCGCCCGAAGAACGACTGGAGCAGCACCGCGGTATGCCTCAACGCCACCGGCGCGCCCGTCTCCACCCGCAGCTTCGTCTTCCCCCAGTTGATGTCATTGACGGTGTAGGTCGACTCGTCGGCGACGATCCCGAACCACGCGTTCTCCTGGGCCTCCCCCAGCACGAGGCCCGACGGGCTCACCGTGCAGTTGGAGGCGCCCTTGCCCGTCAGCGTCCCGGCGCCCGTGACGTAGGCGCTGCCCGGGGCGGTGAGGGACGCCGAGATGCCCGCCGACGCGCCCACGCCGCTGACGTCGTGGCTGCCCGAGGCGAAGTCGAGCTTGAAGCCCGACAGCACGGCGGCGGAGAACTCCGGCAGGGACACCACGGCCTCGGGCCTGGACATCTGCCCCGTCGCCAGCTCCTCGCCGCTCACGACATAGCGTGTGCTGGACTCGCCTCCGACCCAGGCGATGACGGTGATCCACACCCTGGCGGACGACAGCGGCGTGCCCGACACCTCCGCCTTCACCTTGACCTGCCGCCGGCTGTCCTCTCCCGCGTTCTCCCGCGTCAGCTTCACGCCGAACCCGGAGATGGCGGAGCCCCCCAGGTTCCCTCCCGAAGCGCTGGTGGCGAAGTTGATGTCGAAGCGCGAGATGCCATACAGCGCGAGCCCCACGTCGCCCGAGAAGTCGAACGTCGCCGTGTCCCCGGAGACCACTTCCTTGCGGCTGAACTCCCAGCTCATGACTCACCTCCAGGCAGCGGCCTTGCGATTTCGGCGATGACGAACGCCGTCAGGTTGCTCGTGGGGGGCGGCGCGATTCCGTAGTCGTCGCCCGCGCGCGAGTTGAAGATGTTCAGGATGAGCGTCCCGGAGATGGTCTTCCCATTCGAGATGCTCAGCGTGTCGCTCGTGACGCCCGCCTCGAACAGCTCCAGGTCGCTCGTCTTGTCCCTCTCGAAGTTGATGTTCACGTTCTGCAGGAGCACCCCGGCCCGGCGCACCGTCTCGCCCGCGTTCAGGGTGGGCGTCACGCTGAAGGCGCACGTCACGCCGTCGCGCTCGTCGTCGACCTCCGTCCACTTGCTGGACGCCGTGTCGATGGAGAGGACCCGGTAGGACGTCACCCCGTCGGTGGACAGGAAGGCCACGTCCGCCGTCCCCGTCCGCTCCTCGTCACCGCTCTGGGCCGCCTTCCCGCTCACCTTCGCCTGGGCGCCTCCGGGCTTCTCCACGGAGGAGGTGAAGGACAGGCTGCTCACCTCCTTCGCGCTGCTGCCTGCGATGTAGAAGCCGGCGAGGAACGCGCGGGCCTCCGCCGACGCGGAGGCGATGGGGATGGCTTCTCCCCACTGCCCGGAGAGCCCGTAGAGGTTGCCCGCCACCGCCTGGTACGCGGGGTTCATCAGCCCGAGCACGGCGACCACGGTGATGCGCACGAAGCTGTCGTGCCCGCTGCCGTCCGTCGAGCAGGCCGCGTCCGCGCCATTGTAGTTGGTCATCACCAGTGACGCCGTCACGTGGACGGCGTCCTCGGTGAGGTTCGGCACCAGCGTCACGCTGGCCTGCCCCACCGCCTCGGAGGTGGAGCCGTTGTCGGCGTAGTACAGCCGGAAGTAGCTCAGCCCCGCCATCGCCCCGAGCACGCGCTCACCCGGCAGCAGGTCCTCACTGAAGTCCACCTTCATGGGTGACGCCCAGGTCTTGTTCTTGGGCATCACCGCGGTCTTCACGCAGATTCGCATCGACTCCTCCTCTTCTCAGGAAATCCCAAAGGCGCCGACGAGCCGGCCGGACGGACCGAAGTCCATGGCACTCGAGCTGCCCATCACGCTGGGGCCGGTCATTCCCTCCAGCATCGCGCTGCCCGCGGATTCGAGCTTGCGCGTCACCCGTTCCTTGAGCTTGTAGCGATTCTTGACGTAGCCGAACGACGTCCCGCCCACGCCCACGGTCAGCCCCCAGGCCCCGTCCAGGATGACGTTGAGGGCGTCCTTCCAATCCGTCCCGAACTCGTTCTCGCCGTAGACGACGAGCGTCACCAGGTTGGTCAGTGGGATCGAAACCAGTCCGGCGACGGTGTAGCCGATGGTGTTGCCCAGCGCGCTGTGCGGCAGGGCCACCATGAACTGCTGCCACGCGTCCTCGGCGGGGTTGAGCTTCTTCTGCAGCTGGTCCCAGTAGGTGGCCTCGGACATCCACTTCTTCGCCTTCGTCCCGAACGAGGCGTCCGGCTTCGCCGCGTTCTCGGCCAGCATGGAGGCCCGCTGCCCGAAGCCGCCCCGCACCTTCTCCTCGCGCCCCGCCCTGGCGCGTCCCTGGATGCCGCCGGAGATGCCCCCGCGGATGAAGCCGCTCACTCCGCCCACGATCACCGTGCCGGTGAACTCCCCCCAGCTGAAGTCGTCGGCGGTCAGCGCGTAGGTCATGCCGTTCCAGCCGGCCGCGGAGACCATGCTCGCGAGCGCGGACAGCCCCGCCGTCCGCCCCATCGTCGTCACGTCCAGGACCAGCCCCGCCACGGTCCCCGCGGCGGCGACGGCACCTGAGAACACGACGACCACCGCCCGACCGCTGTCCGAGATGGCGCCCGTGCGGTCCACCCGCGTGGTCGGGTGGTTGCCCGCGTAGGTGTAGGGGCTGGGGAACTCGTCGGCCGGGTCCGGCGCGTAGAAGCGGCCCAGCACCGGATCCATGAGGCGGGCGTTGAGGTTGTAGAGGCCCGTCTCCGCGTCGTACTCGGCGCCGGAGAAGCGCAGGCGCATCCACGGCGCGCCGCCCGTCGACTCCCGTGCAGCGCCGAAGGCGGTGTAGCCGAAGCCCTCCACCAGCGTGCCCTGTGCGTCGAACAGCGCGCGCGTGGAGCGCAGCCGGTCGCTCGATGCGTGGTAGCGGACGCCGTCGCGGTACACCAGCGGGCAGCCCGTGGGGCCCGGCACGTACAGCACGGTGCCGCTCTTCCCGCCCGTCACGAACAGCGGCTGGTTCTCACCCGGGAAGCGCACCTCGCGCTCCTCGCCGCCGGGGCCGCGCACCCGGGTGGCCACGCGGACGCCATCGGCGTCGTAGGCGTACTCGACGGTGCTCGCGTCGCTGGCGCCGGGGCGGATCTGGATCCGGCCGGGCAGCGCCATGCCGGGCGAGTAGGTGAAGTCCAGGTCCACCGGTCCGGTGCCCCGGGTGCGGCGCGATGACACCGTGCCGTCTGCCCGCCAGGTGAACGCCGTCTCACTGCCGTCCGGCCACGCCACCGTGTCCAGCCGGTTGCCGCCCGGCACGTACGACAGCTTCGCGCCGGAGAGCTCGTGGATGTTGCCGTTGAGGTCCTCCTCGTACTGGAAGCGCTCGGCGGCGTCGGTGCCCTCCACCGACTGGGAGGTGGTGATGCGGCCCAGCCCGTCATAGCCATAGGCGAGCTGCTCCCGCTGCGTGCCGATCACCGCGCTGGTGCCACGCACGTTGCTGTCGGGCGCGAAGGTGTACGCCTGCGTGGCGATGGTCCCGGCGGAGGCGGTGGATTGCAGCAGGTGGCCCGGCGAGTCGTAGGCCATCTCCCAGTTCACGGGGCCGGAGCGGCCCGTCCGGACCCGCGCCATCGCATCCCACCCGAACGACGCCAGCTCCGTGCCCGCCTCGTCCTGGATGGAGGTGATGTTGCCCTGGACGTCGCGGCCGTAGCGCAGCGGCCCGGGCTGGGGGAACAGCTCCAGCGGCAGCCCCAGCCGCACCAGCGCGTTCGTGTTGTCGTAGCCGAACGTCACCTCCAGCGGCGCGGCCTCCTCGCCGTCGTCCCACGTCACGCGCAGGGTGCGTGCCTCCGGCTGCCCCAGCGGCGTCCAGCGGTACGAGGAGTCCACCGTCGCGGGCGCGCCCGTGTCCTGGGAGCGGGAGCCCACCAGCTGTCCCAGCGCCAGCGCGTCCCAGCCGTCGCCGTCGTAGCGCCACACGCCCGTCGTCACCGCGCCCGAGCCCGGATCCGTCAGCGGCCAGCCCGGGAGCTCCGCCCGCTCGAGCAGCAGCGGTTCGTTCCATTCGGCCGTGACGTGGCCGCGCGCCGTCATCCGGCTCATCGCGTCGTAGGTCGTCCAGCTGATGCGGCCCTCGGCCGCGTCCGCCGCGGTCTGGGCGAAGCGCGCGCGCCCGCCCCGGTCATGGACGTAGCGCGTCTCTCCCGCGTCGGGGGTGGACTCGCGCAGCAGCCGGCCCAGGCAGTCGTAGTCGCGCACGATGGCCGCGTCCGTGCCGTTCCGCCAACCGTCGGGGAGGATGACACGCGTGCGCGTGCCCGTGGGCTGCATGCCCAGGTCCATGGCGGAGACGTACGTGGAGTCGTCCGGCAGCGGCACGAGCACGGCGAGCGCGGCGTCCTTCGCGTCACGCACCTTCAGCCGCCGCTCGCCCACGGGCGAGATGAAGGTGGTGACGCGGAAGTCGGTGGCCGGCAGGTCTAGCCCCGGCAGCACCGCCGCGTCGGACGCGTAGCGCACCTTCGCCGTGGGCCGTGAGTCCTCCGGCGTGGTGTACGGGTCGACGATGGCCCACGCGGCGCCCGGCAGGCCCACCTCCACGGTGCGCCCCAACGGTGACGCCTCCAGCAGGCGCCGCGAGTACGGGTAGCCGCCGTCCGCGGAGCGCCCCGCCTCGCCATTCCAGTAGTCCGTCGCGTCGCCGGCCATGACGCCGCTGCCCGCGAGCGAGTCCTGGAAGGCCGGCAGGTCCACCAGCCCCGTCCGGTAGAGCAGCGGAGCCAGCGCCGCGCCCGAGCCGAAGTCGCCGGGCACGGACTTCGTCTTCACGATGGTGCGCCCCAGCGCGTCCTCGATGAGCTGGTTGACGAGGTACGTGTCCCCTCCGAGCGCCTGGAGCTGACGGTCCGCGCCGGTGGAGTCCTGCAGGCGCGCTTGAATCACCGGGCCCTCCATCCACGCCAGGTTGCGCAGGCCGAGCGCTCCGGAGCCCGAGGTGAGCGCCGCGCCTCCGCGCACGCCCGCCGCCACGGAGAACACCAGGCCGCCGTCCGTCCAGAACAGCAGCCGGCCTCCCGTCACCACCAGCAGCAGCGAGGCCGGGCTGGAGGCGCCCGGGCCCACGGGCGAGACACCCTGCCCGCCCACGTCCAGGCGCCAGCCATCGCCGTCCCACGAGAGCCGCGCGGCGGTGCCCACCGTGAAGCCGAATCCCGGCGACAGCGTCACCGGGCCCCCGTCCACCGCGGTGGGCTCCACGTAGAGGGCCCACGCCTCCGTCTCCGGCGCGGTGGCGGTGAGTGACGCGTCAGGGGTGCCCTCATGCAGCAGCAGGCCCGCGTCCGCGCGCCAGGCGCCCTCCGCCGAGGGTGCCCATGCGTCACGCCACGCCTCGCCGTCGCGAAACGTCTGCATGCTGCCGTCGCGCGTGGCCTGGACGACCAGCTGGGTGTTCGGGTCCCCCGGATTGAAGGCGGCGTTGCGCTGGCGGGAGCTGAACTCCAGCTGCACGCCCTTCAGCGCCCCATTGGCGCGCACCTGGCCCACCATGCGCCGCGTGGGGCCATAAACCGCCCGGGACGTCAGGCCTCCGGGGCCCACGTTGGCCGTCAGCTTGTGCGTCCCCGGCTCGAAGGCCTGCGCCATGACGTTGGCATCACGCGGGTAGAAGCCCACGTCGTCCACCCACAGCTCACCGCCGCCCGCCTCGACGCGCAGCCGGACGGAGAGCGGGCCGTCGGACGCGAGGCGCGCGGAGTGCTCGCCCAGCGCGATGGCCGCCTGCACCCAGGTCCAGCGCCCGGAGGTGTCGTCCAGCGCGAGCCGGAGGGGCTCGCCCACCACCGTGCTTCCCGAGGTCACGGTGATGATCAGCACGGGTGACGCACCGGCCGCGGCGTTGCGGGGACGCGCATACCAGCAGCCGGCGACGTAGGTGCGCGCGTTGTCGGCGGGCGTCAGCGGTGCGCGCTCCACGGCGGCGTCCCCCCCTGGCAGCCACGCGCAGCGGACGCCGGTATGGGCACGCTCCGAGGTGACGGCGGCGCCTCCGGTGAAGGTCCACGCGTTGAGCGGCTCCTGCGATTCGAAGCCGGTGGCGTCTGCCTCCTGCTCGGCCAGGTCCGCGTTCGTCACCATCAGCAGGGGCAGTTGCCCGGTGGCATCCACCCGCGTGGAGTGAGCCACGCCCGATGCGTCCTTCGACAGCGTGGCGATGCCCCGGCCGTCGCGCGTCAGGATGCGCGTGCGCATGAACCACTCCGGGGGAACGGTGTCCGCGCCGAACGGGAACCGGGCGCCGTTGGAAGCCGTCGGGCCGCCCCAGTCGTAGCGGGCGGACACGTCGAGCACCGTGCAACCTCCGGCCGCCTCGAAGGGACCGTAGGTGGTGGCGGCGCACGCGGACACGGAGTCCACGCCGTCCTTCGGCCACACCCGGGTGCGCATCTGCGCGACGGGGGTCAGCACGTTCTCCCACGCCAGGGCGCGCCAGGCGGGCACGGCGGCGGCGAAGGTGGTGGCCATCTCCGTCGTCCACGTCACGCCGTGGACGTCGCGTGTGTCGAACGACTCGGAGGTGGTGCCACCCGTCAGCGGCGCGGGGAGTCGTCCCAGGTAGCCATAGCGCGTCTCCAGCGCGAGGCCGTCCTGCATGGAGCGGATGCTCGCCGGCCGCACGTAGGCGCCATGCAGCATCACCTCGCTCCACGTTCCCTGGACCGCGTCCTGGAGCGACGTGAAGCCGGCGCGCGACGTGAAGACCTCCCAGGTGTTCGTCTCGCTGGCGACCAGGCGGCCGGTGTAGCCGCGCACCGCCGTGGGGGACTTCGGATCCTCGTCGCTGTCCACCGTGTAGCGGCGTTGGGTGGTGGGGTCCTCGACGGACCAGTACAGGTAGCGCCCGTCGACGCGGCGGGCTTCGTAGACGGCCTGGGCGGACAGCGCCGCTTCGGCCGGGAACAGCGCGCGCAGGGCCTCCGGCACGGGCGTGCCCGGCGGTACGTCAGGCGTGAGGCCCAGGGCGGCGGAGCCAGGCGCGGCGAACAGCGCGGCGCCCTCGAAGGTGAGCGTCTGGAGGGGCTGGCCGTCCAGCATGCTCAGGCCCTCGTCCGTGGCCCCGTTGTCGTAGGTCGTCACGGTCCGCCCGCCCTGCGCGGCGGACGGATCGTCACAGCCATCCCAGGCCGTGGAGCGGTAGTACTTGATGATCTCGCCGGATGGGTCGCACGCGGCGCTCACCCGGTCGAAGCTCCACACGGAGCGCAGCCGCTCGCCCAGGCCGGTGTCGATGGTCAGCGAGCGCACCGGGTAGTCCACCAGCGCGCCCTGGATGTCGCCGCCCACGAAGCGGTGCAGGGTGAGGCTCGGCGCGCGCTCGAAGTCGGGCGCTGTCTGCGGATAGGTGACGAGGGTGGCGGGGCCGGCGGGGCTCTTGCCGGCGCGAGGTGGAGACACCAGTCCCTCGGGCGACAGGGGGCTGACGAACGTCTGGCCGGCGATGGTGGAGGTGGCCTTCGCGCGGCCGTTCTCCAGCAGCGCCAGGGCGATGCGCGCGGCGCCCTGCCCCGGAGGCAGCCGCCACCCCGCGAAGTCCGGGGCCGCGTCGACGACGCTGAAGAAGTCCGTGCCTTCCGGTGCGCCCTCGTAGACGGGCTGCTCGCTCTCCGGCCCCTTCCAACCGGGCGCGGCGCCGCGGTACCAGACGGTGTTGGAGGCGACGATGAAGTCCTCGCCGGTGGCCGCGGGGTAGCCGAAGTCCTCTCCTGGCGGCAGGGCCGGCATTGTCCTCGGCGCGCGCGCGAAGGTGCCGCTGTCGGCGTCGTAGGCGAGCAGGCGCGTGGTGACGCCATCCGCCACGTTGAGCACCTGCAACACCACGTCGCGCCCGTATGCGTAGGCCAGCCAGCCCGGCCGGCCGCGTCCCTGGTCGGTCAGCGCCTCGGAGGTGTTCCAGCCCACGCCATCGAAGCGCCACAGGTACCGGTCGGTGCCCACCAGCTCGTTGCCGGACACGGACGGCACCGGCGGCCATGAGGGCCTGGGCACCTGCGTGACGGAGGACAGGCGCAGGTTCTCCGCGTCCACGCCCTGCCCTGCCTGGAACTGGTAGTCCGCGTCCCAGCGGCGCACGCGCAGGGCGTAGCGGCCGGTGGCGCTGGAGTCCGTGGCCTCGCACCACGCCACCATGGATGGGCCGTCCGCCCAGGCCATCTCCGTCTGCCGGGGCCCCAGCTCCACGTCCAGGGAGCCGCCGTCGTTCCACCGGTGGTCGCCGTCCAGCCACGCCAGCGACACCGTCCCCTTTCCGTTGAGGTGCTGCCACAGCAGGTAACGCTCGCCGCGAGCGAGCACCTGCATCGTCCGTCCCCGCACCGCGGGCGCATCCCCGCCATTCCAGGCGCGCCGCTGCCAATCCCAGGTGAGCCGGTAGAGGTTGTCACCGGCGCCGTCGAAGCCGGAGACGGTGGCCAGGAGGAAGCGCTCTCCGGCGGCGAGCCGGGCGCCCGTGGCCTGCGGGAAGGAGAGCCACGCGGTGCCGTCCCCATTCGAGTACGGCGCCCACTCCCACGTGCGCAGCGTGCTGCGCCGGAACGGGAGCACGCGAACCTCGGTGCCGACGCGGAAGGTCAGCCCGAAGAAGTCCGAGGAGGTGGCACCCGCGAGCGTGTTCGCGTCCAGCGCCTGCTCGCCCTCGTAGACGAGCCCCTCGCTGGGGGTGGAGCGCTGCCAGCGTCCCGTCCACGTGTGGACCTGGAGGCTCAGCCGCTTGCGCTGCGCATCCAGCCAGCAGGTGACGGCGTAGTCCGGCCCCAGCCAGACGAAGGGCGTGTTGCCGGTGGCGCCGAAGCCCGCGGGCGGCGTGACGGTCAGGTCCCGCTCGCAGATGTCCAGCGGGATGGCGCCGTCGTACGCGAAGGTGCCGGTGGCGCCCTCGGGATAGGTGACACGCGTGAGCGCGCCCGGGTGGTCCGCGCCCTCCTCCAGCGCATAGGCGAACACGTAGCCGGGCAGGCTGCGTCCGGCCGGGTCCTGCTCGGTGATGCCCGTGAGGAAGCGCTTGCAGAGGTCGGCGGACGACGCGGCGGGTGTGCCGGGCACGGACTGGGGCCGGGCGTAGTCCAGCGTCACGCGGTACAGCTCGCGGCCCGCATCGTCCAGGACGCGCAGCCGATCCAGGTACAGCGTCTCGTAGCGGTCCTGGAAGGCGTTGGGGGTGGTGAGGTTCTCCGGCGCCACACCGTCTGCGGCGGGCGCGAGCACCTTGTGCGGATCCTGGTACTCGTGGACGGTGGCCGTGTACCACTTGGGCGCGTAGTCCAGCGCCACGCTCCGGCCGCCCACGCCGGTGATGCGCGAGAGGTAGCAGGCCTTGGTGTACGGCAGCCCGTCGGAACCCACGCGCTGCTCGACGGTGGGGAGCAGCCCGTCCGCGCCGCGCTCGAAGGTGTTGTACGCGTAGGTGACGCGGTCGCCGTAACGGTCCACGCGCGCGATCAGGTTCCACGCGTGCGCGTACTGCGCCTGGCCTTCCCGGCGCGTCGAGCTGCCCACCCAGCCGCCCCGCTCGCCGCCGAAGCGCACGCCCCACTCGATGCCGTGGCCGGTGCTGGTGGCGAAGCCCTGGGAGGTGACGGAGACACCACCGCCGAAGACCCGCTGCGTTCCCGAGTCGTCCACCGCCACCCAGCGCTCGTAGGTCGGGTAGTAGCGCACGCGCCAGAAGCTGAAGTCCTGCGGCTCGAAGCCGAGCCCACCCGCCGCCACCGCGAGCACCGGAGGACCGGCCGCGCCGGCCTGCTCGGACAGGACGAAGGACTGCTCGTGGAGGGGATCCTCCACGTCCCACGGGCCCTGCCCGCTGACGGTGGCCTGGGGGGACAGCGGGAGACCGGCTGCGGCGAAGGCGGTGATGAGCTCCTGCGAGACGAGGGGCCCGCCGAGCCGCGAGCTCAGCGCCGCGTCCAGCAGCGCGCGGACCCACGGGCGGGTGGTGGGCACCAGCCGGTTGCGAGCGCCTCCGGACTCCAGGATGAAGCGCCGCGCGGCGAGCGACAGGGCGCCGTCGGACTCCGCGACGATCCGCTCGCGAGGGAGCATCCATCCCAGGCCGACCACGCTCGTGGGAGCGTCGAGGTTCCAGCGCGTCGCGGCGAGGTGGATGGAGCTGTCATAGGAGAGGCCCAGCTCCACCGCGAGCGTGTCGTCTCCGAGCTTCCCCGGGAGCTGGACCAGCGGGCGCTGGTAGCTCACCGAGCCTCGGAAGAGGTTGATGCTCTGCCGGAGAGAGCCGACGTCGGTTGACGCGAACTGGGCAGGGCGCTGCGGAGGGGCCTGGTTGGGGGCGCGCGAGGAGGGCATGACGGTCCAGGGAGGGGATTTGATGAGCGCCCGTGATCAGCGGCGCTCAAGCCCGGGGCCTTTGCGTGGAACGTGCCAGCGCAGTGCGAGAGCGCACGCCTGGGGAACACAGGGATGAAGTACGGGATGGCGCGTTGCCTGGACACGCGCGTGCGTTCTGGCGGGACGCTCGGCGGCTTGGGGTTTCTGCGTCGGATTCGCTAGAAACGCCTTCGTGCCGCCCCCATCCCTCTCCTCGCGCGGTGGCTTCGCGTCCTCCACGCTCGCGCTCTGGCTGATGTGTCTGGCCCTGTTCGGCATCTACATCACGAGCCCGGCGCGGTTGCAGACGGACTCGCTGTGGTCCATCCCTTCCGCGGCCAGCATCCTCCACGAGGGCAACACCGACCTGGACGAGTTCCGGCAGTCGTTCTTCCCGGGGACCGCCTATGCGCGCAACGAGGCCGGCGGCCGCACGTACTACGTGTACCCGCCGGGCGTGATGGTCTCCGCGCTCCCGTTCCTGGCCGCCGCCGAAGGACTCATCACCCTGATGGAGCCGGTGCTGCCCCACCTGGGGACGTTCGGTGCGGAGGCGCTGGCCTGGAGGGGGCTGTTCCGGAACACAGTCAGGGTGGACCTGAGCGCCTTCGCCGGCACCGAGAACCTCATCGCCTCGTTCTACGTCTGCGCCGCCGCGGCGGTGCTCCTCGTCACCCTGCGCAGGCGGGTGTCCCCGGGGGCGGCGCTCGTCACCGTGCTGCTCTTCGGCCTGGGCACCACGGCGTACTCCACCGCGAGCCGCGTGCTCTGGCAGCACGGCCCCGGGCTCCTCGCCATCGCCTGCGTCATGCTGTTGCTGGCCCGGCCCGAGCAGACCACCCGCACCGCGTTCCCGCTGGGCTTCTGGGTCGCGGCCGCCTACGCCTGCCGGCCCACGCACTCCCTCAGCGTCCTGGTGGTCACCGGGTTCATGGCCCTGCGCTTCCGCCGCCAGCTGCCGGCCTACTTCGCGGGTGCGGCGCTCGTGGCGATTCCCTTCTGCGCGTACCACCTGTCTGTCTACGGCTCGGTGTTCTCGCCCTACTACCGTCACTCGGTGGATCCGCTCTCCAGCCCGTTCTTCATGGCCCTGGCCGCCAACCTCGTCAGTCCCTCGCGAGGCCTCTTCGCCTTCTCACCGTTCCTCGTGCTGGGCGTGGTGGGCTTCGTCCAGCGGTGGCGCCGCCGCAGCCTGGAGCCCTACGAGGTCGTCTTCGCCCTCATCTTCGTCCTGCACTGGGCGGTCATCTCCTCCTTCTTCATCTGGTGGGCCGGGCACTCCATTGGCCCGCGCTTCTTCACCGACGTGCTGCCGTACCTCGCCTACTTCCTCGCGTTCCCCGTGCAGGCGGTGCTGGAGGCCCCCTCACGGCACCGCGTCCTCGCGGGCGCGCTCGTCGTGACGGCCGTGTTCAGCGTGTTCGTCCACTGGCGGGCCTCCAACTCCTATGACGTCCACAACTGGAACTCCTTCCCGGTGAACGTGGACAGGAATCCCTCGCGCGTCTGGGATTGGAAGGATGCGCAGTTCCTGCGCGCCCTCCCCGCCCGCTACTGGTGAAGGGGCTTCCCCTGAGGGTTCACTGCTTCGGCGCGGGCTTCTGGGCCGGGGTGTTGCGCAGGTCCGCGCGCACCACCGCGTCGCCGAAGCGCTCCACGTTGGTCAGCCAGGCCGCCGCGTTCTTCACGTAGCGCGCGGTGCCCGCCGTGTCCCACTTGTTGTAGAGGCGCGTGAAGCCACCGTCGAAGATGGCCCGCTTGCCGCCGTTGTCATAGAAGGCCGCCACCAGGTTGCCCGCCGAGCCATGCAGCAGCGGCGTGAGCCGCGGGCTCGGCTGGATGGTGGCGATGGTGATGCCCTCGTAGAGGTACTCCAGGCCGGTGGTGAGCAGGTGCCGGCGCAGCAGCCCCGGCCCCTCCCCGTCCTTGCGCAGGCCGACCGTCTGGTCGCCGATGAGGTTGCCCTCCATGCCCGTGCCCAGCAGCGCCTGGCCCACCACGTTGGCGTCCGCGTAGTAGGGCGCGTTGTCGCCCCAGATGTACACGCCGTGCCCCGCGTCGAAGAACTCCTTGATGACCTTCACGTGCTCGGGCGTCAGGTGCTGCGTCTCGTCCGAGATGATCCACAACTGACACGCCTTCTGGAGCGCCTTGCGCAGCTCCTTGGGGTCTGGCGCGCTGTTGCTCCAGCGGTAGACGGAGAAGCCCTTCTCCTTCAGCGCGGCCTTCGCCAGCGAGAAGTCGAACCCCTGCGTGTAGAACTGGAGCACCGCCACCGTCTGACCTTCGAAGGCGCCGTCCACCGCGAGGTCGTTCTGGTTGCCTTTCGCATTGCCAAAGCCGTCGCGTGCCGCGGGGCGCACCGATTCGCGCACCTCCTGGGAACCGTCATTCCGCGTCACCACCCGGCGAACGCTCTCCATGGGAGCGTTTTCACCCGCCACCTGGTTGTACTGCGCGAGGGCTGGAGTGGACGACAGGACAAAGGCAATGCAGCAGAACAGCGGGCGGAGGGCACGCACGAGAACCTCGACGGGAAGGACGTGGCACCTTTCACGCACAGCCCCGCGAAAAGTTCTTCAGCTGGCCTCCGCCACCAGACCGGGCGCGGGCGATACACCGAAGAAGCGTGAGAGCTCGGCCTGGGCCTCGCGGGCTTGCGCCCCGCTGATGCGCCCCTCGCGCTCCAGCCTCCCGATGATGACACCAGCACGGGAGCGCAGGGTCTCGGGCCGCTGCGCCGGCAGCCAGCGACGGGGGGCGGGCAGCATGGCCGCGAGCATCGCGCCCTGCGCCACGCTGAGCGACCGGGCCGAGAGGCCGAAGTGCTCCCGCGCCGCCGCCTCGATGCCGTAGACGCCCTCTCCCCACTCCACGACGTTCAGGTACAGCGCGAGGATGCGCTGCTTGGACAGGTGGTCCTCCAACTGGCGCGCGAGCAGCAGCTCCTTCCCCTTGCGCAGCAGGCTGCGGTCCGTGGAGAGGTAGAGGTTCTTCGCCAACTGCTGCGTGAGGGTGGAGGCGCCGCGCCCCAGGCGCGCCTCGCGCACCGACTGCTCGAAGGCGTTCTCCACCTCGGTCCAGTCCACGCCCTCGTGCTTGTAGAAGCGCGCGTCCTCGGAGATCAGCACGGCGTCCACGGCGTGCGGGGCCACCGCTCCGAGCGACACCCAGGCCTGGCGCGCGCGAGGCTTCTTGCCCGCCTCGTGCGCCTCCTCGGCTCGCTGGGCCATGAGCGCGGTGGTGCGCGGGTTCTGCGTCCGCAGGGAGCTCACGTCGGGCATCCGCGCGAACTCCACGCCGAGCCAGAGGGCGAGCATCAGCCACCCGCCGAGCACCCAGCGGCCCCAGCCCGAGCCGGAGGGCTTCCCCACGACGCGCCGGGCGCCGGAGGAGAGCTGCTTCGTCTTCTGCGTCCGGATGTTGGAGGCGCGCGCGGAGGGCGGACGGGATGTCATCGGTACGCCTACATCTGCCCCGATCAGCCCCCTCTGTCCAGAAGACGGCCGGGACGGCCCCCGGCGGCGCGCCCTTTCCGAGCGGACGCGGATTTGACCCGGCTCAATTCGTCCACCGCGGTGGTCCGCGCGGTCGGGTCAGGGGCCGGCGCGCCGTTTCCGGTCCCCACCCAGTAGTCAGTGAAGAGACCCCAACCCCCGGCACCGGAGGCTCCCTCACTTCCTGCAGATGGCGAAGGTGACCGCGCTGTCGGAGAAATACGCCTTCTGGGGGCCCCATGCGCCGTGGAAGGTGTCTCCCTCGTCGCCCGACGTCTTGTACATGCGATAGCAGCCCGCCTCCTTCCGCGCATACGAAGTGCGGGTGCTCGCGAACACCTCCAGCGTGATGCGGTCACCGCCATCCACCGCGACCACCCCGGCGGCGTGGTAGGGGGAGGTCCCCTCCCTGTCCCACTTCAAGTTGACGATGACATAGGCCTGGCTCGCGAGCGGCATCGCATTGTCATTGCTGCCCTTGCCACTGCTCAGGGAATTGGCGACGAGAATGTTTTCCAGCGCGCTGTTCCCGAAGTCGCAGCCCATCTCCACGCTCCTGCTGCGCGTCGCTTCGTCCTTGGGGTCGAACTGCGACTGATACATGATTTCTTCGGCGGTATGCAGGCAGTCCTTGATGAACGTCGTGGAGACGCAGGGGACGTAGATCTTGCTGTTGAACAAGGTGTCGCTCAATCCCTGCTTCCGGTGCACGTCGCTGTTCAACGGGGCGGATGTCGCGAAAATCACCTGCCCACCCCAGTCATCCGGGATGAAGAAATTGTCGTTCTCCGACATCCATCCCTCCACCCCTTTACTCTTCGATGGGAATGTCACCCTCTTCATGTGGCGTGTCCTCGTGAAGTGGCCGCGGGAGCTGTCCGCCTGCGCCGGCAGCAAGGTCCGCTGATTATAGACAGAACCATCCACGCGCGGCGCTTGCTGGCTGGGATGTCGCGGACCACCCAACCCCATACAACACGTGCACAGGCCTGGTCTGTCTACCTCACGGGCCCTGGCGTCGTGACGCTTGAGCATGGCGTGCCGTGCGTCCCAGACTGACTCGGCTGCGTGATGACGGAACGCAAGCGGCGGCGGTCCCTTTCCACCCCTGGAAGCCCCCCATCATGCGACCCATGTATCAGGACGGTGCCGCCGACGTTCGCTACGGCCGGCGCATCCAACTGGGCACGTCCACCCCCATCAACAGCTCTGGCAGAGCGTCCCAATGGCAACGCCGCTTCGGTCATCGGCACCACGCTGCCTTCGGTGGCCAACGCCATGGCGCTTCTCCCCCAGGCTGCTGTTCGGATGGAGGAGTCCCCCGGGAAGCCCCTTGGGCAGCAGCGCCGTGGCGTTGGCCACCGGCGGCAAGCCGGTCGAGGTGTTCCTCGACATCAGCGGCAGCCAGCAAGGGTTCACGTACCGCGGTTTCTGGTTCGGGGACGAGCCGGGGCGGACCTACGACGATTCGCCCATCGTGCTGCCGGAGTGAAGGAGCCCGGCGCGGGCGGTGACGGACGCCACCGCCCGCTTCGGTCCTTCAGGGACTACTGGACGGTGTACGCCACCGTGCCGCTGCAGCTCCCGCTGTTGTAGCAGCCGACGCGGATCTGGTAGGTGCCCGCCGTCGTGGCCTTGAAGCTCGCGTAGGACAGCGTGCCGCAGGCGTCGTCGTTCGAGGCCACCTGGGTGGCTCCGTTGTACAGGCGCAGGTACGTGTCACCCGTGCCGGAGGCGCCCGGCACCGTGCAGGTGCCGAACTTGAGGGTCTGCCCGGCGGCCAGGGTGACGTTGTGGTTGACGGTGTTCTGGTTGGCGCTGTTGGTGTTGGTGGCGGTGAAGGTGAACGTCACCGGCGTCGCGGGCGGCGGGTAGCCCGCGCACAGACGCGTGCTGGTCGCCACGCCGCAGTACTCGTCGATGGCCGGCCGAACGTAGGTGATGTCCTCGCCGCGGCAGCCCGTCTCCGTGCAGGTGTTGACGACGTTGCAGCTCCCGTTGGCCTTGTAGTCGGTCTCGCCGCGCACCAGGATGCCGGCCACCGTGTAGCCGTTGTTCTCGTACACGCCCGAGCCCGAGTTGCCGCCGAACGTGTCCGTGGTGCCCACGAAGTAGTCCAGCGTGCCCGCGCGCGCGTCACGCACCGAGCCGCCCGAGTCGATCTTGAAGGGAATGCCGCTGCCCGAGCCGATGACCGTCACGTTGGTGCCCACGGGCAGCGCGGCGTTGCCCGCGCGAATGGGGGCGGGCGTGAAGCGCGGGGTGGCCGGCCGGTCCAGCCGGACGATGGCGAAGTCCAGGTTGCGACCGCCCACCGTGGCCTGCTGGCGCGCGACAATCGCCTGGCAGGAGAAGATGTCCGCGGTCGTCACCTTCTGCATGGAGCCGGCGGCGGTGCGGTAGAAGTTGAAGACGAAGCGCGTGCTGGTGCAGGCCGAAGCGCTGGTGATGCAGTGGCCCGCCGTGAGCACCAGGTCATCGTCGATGAGCGTGCCGGAGCAGAAGGCCGGGGTCTGGTCGTCCAGGAAGCGCTCGGAGGTGCAGAGGTTGTACGCGGAGCGCAGCGTGGACGCGTTGAAGGTGACGTCGTCGGGTTTGGTCGCGTTGAAGTCCGAAGGGTTCATCAGCGCGACGGTGGACTGCTGAGCGCGGGCACGCAGCGTGGCGTTCGTGTGCGCGTACACGTCCGTGCGGTTGTCAGTCCCGTAGACGACGGGCTGCTTCTCCGTGCCCAGGGGAGCGTTGTCGGTGGACTCGGCCTCGGGGGCCGGACCACAGGCCACGAGGGAAAGGGTACACAGCAGCGTTCCGAGCAGCGTCCTACGGCCGGAAGTCCGGGGGATTCGCATGTGCTGAACACTCCTTGAGGGTGAGGACCGCCCGCCAGGGGGCGAGCAGCGGACCGCATGCTCGCGCCAACCATGCACTCTCCGCAACGCGTCCTTAATCAGGACTCGGCGTGGTCCCGGAACTCCCAGCAAGGAGGAGAGTGCATAATTCCTGCGGGAATGAACTTCATTCCCCCTCCGGAGAACAGCGCGCCACGCTCTTGAGCTCCCAGCCGCTCCAGCGGAACGAGGAAGCTGCCATCCCGCGTCCGTGACGGACATCCGTGTCGAAAGCGCTGACCAGGGCGGCTGACGGCAAGCCGAACCTCCCTTCAAAGCACCCTCCCAAGGGCGCATTGGTATCACCCGGCTGTGAGCAATCATTGCTCGCCGTCAAACCCGAGGCCCGGCCCAGGGCCCCTGCCGCGCGGCGGAAGTTCAGATGCCGGGCGATCTCCAGGAACACCGTCAGCTCACGGACGTCGGCCTGCATGGGGCTCTCTTTCTGCTGTTGAGACGGATTCACCAGTCTTGTGTCCTCCGTGCGCATTCACTCATGGATGGCCCAGGTCCATCCCTTCGCTCGTAACCTCCGACGAGGAGCACGTACATGAAGACCGGGCTCATCACTGGCGCCTCCCGTGGTTTTGGAGTCCTCATCGCCCAGGCGGCGCTCGACGCGGGAGACCGTGTCATCGCCACCGCGCGCAATCCCCGGAGCATTCCCCTGGCGGCCCACCCGCTCTCCACGGACTTCAGTCGAGCTTGTGTCTATTGCCTTCTGGGTGGCGTCCAGGAGTAAAGCTGGCGCTACTGGAACTCCCCTCCCACGAGGAGTCACTCACGGCATGATGTACGCACTCACGGCTGACATCTCACACATCGAGGAAGAAGATGTCTTCGACGCCGTCAGCATCGAATTCGACGGCTTCGAGTCCGTGACGTTCCACAAGCCCGGCATCGACTACCAGCGAGAACGGGGGGCTCCCGAGGTCATCGAGTTCGTTGGCAACCTGGAGAACGCCGCCCGGCTCGACCACCTGTTCACCGCGCCCCGGGGGCTGCTGCTGATCTCCCGGCGCATGGTGCGCGTGCTCGAATCCGTGGGGCCGTTCCGTCACCGGCTCATCCCCACGGTCATCTACGCGGAACGCATCAAGCACCTGGTGCTTGACCGGTTCACCCGGCAGCGGACCTGGTACCCGGTCCAGGACCCCACGCTGAAGAACGAGGACTTCGTCATCCTCCAACTGCTGGAAGAGACCGACTGCCTCGACCGGGAACGCACCCTCGTGAAAGGCGTGCCCTTCCACCAATCCGGAGCGGGGCTCCTGGGCAGGGAGAAAGCCCGGCCCCTCGTGCTCCAACCACCGCCGGAGGGCTTCCCGCCTGTGTTCGCCGTCCCCGAGCTGGCCTTCTACTGCTTCACCGAGGCGGCCCGGCAGGCATGTGAACACGCAGGGCTGAAGGGGCTCTGGTGGAGGCCCCAGCAATAGCTGAGTCTGTCCGCAGTGGGTCCAACGGCCCAGTCGACGGGCTTCAAGCCGGGCTGCGTCCACCCCTGAAGGGGTCAACTCAAGTGCGGGGCATCACCTCCCTGACCTTCATGCGCCGCGTGCCGACGCCGCCGGCGTGTCCCCGCCAGCAGGCCCAGGCTCGCCAGCAGCCACGAGGAATCTCCCGGGCCCGCCGAGCATCCGCCTGCCTCCTCCTGCTCCACTGACTCCTCCGCGGCGAGCTTGACCTTGAAGCTCACCGCGAGGCTGACCAGGCTGGTGTTCCCATTCTCGTGGGCATGGGCCGTCACGACATGGAGCCTCTCCGCGGAGAGAGGCTGCGAGGAGGTGACACACCAGAGGCCGGCCGCATCGACGGTGGTGGATCCGATTTCCTCCAGATCCACGATGACGGAGATGGTGAGGCCAGGACGGGCGGTGCCGGAGAAGACAGGCATCGGTCCGTCCAGGGTCGCGCCGAGGAAGGGCGAGGTGATGCCTGGGGCCCTCAACGTCGTCAGGTCCACGAGCCAGGAGTAGGAGGCCGGGGTCGCATCCCTGATGCCGCGCTTGTCGTATGCATGCACCCGGAACGTATAGGCATTGTCGGGCAGGTCGGCGTAGGTGACAGGCGAAGTGCAGGAACTGAAGGCCTCGCCATTCAAGCTGCACTCGAAGCGGGCTCCCGCGTACTCAGCGGTGAACGCGAAGCTCGCGACGCGCCAGAAGGAAACGGGGAGCGGAGCGGAGTAGATACGGGTATCGGGCCCGGGCGAAAGCACAAGCCAGTCGTGGCTCGCGGGGGTCGCATCCACGTTGCCGGCGCCATCCATTGCCCGCACCTGGAAGACATGCGGCCCCTTGGACAGGTTGGCGTAGGCCACTGGCGAAACGCAGGTGCTGAAGTCCGCCCCATCCAAGCTGCACTCGAAACGAGCACCCTCCGAACCCGTGAAGGTGAAACGGGCCGTGGATTGGCCGCTGGGACTGGGCGGCGCGAAGGTGAGCGTGGTGTCGGGCGCCGTAGCACCAACGCTCGAGGCCCCCTGGGCCCGTGCTCCACCTCCCGAGCCTGAAACGCCCAGGAACAGGAGCCCGGTCAGCGCCCCCATGAAGGCCGTACTCCGCCACATCCGCTTCAGCGGTCTCTGGTGCAAGCGAATCCCCCCAATGGCAAACCCACGCGACATGAATCCAACGGCGATGGGTCGAATCCCTGAGGGCGTGTCTGGCGAACGGAGGCCAATCCCTGTCAAAGCCCTTCCAATGGTGGACAGTGGAGTGCCCTGAGGTGCGTGGCGGGGTGGTGCTTGCCCGGCGTGCGGCAGCCTACCCCTTCGGCCTCAAGGCGCCATGGCCTCGACGATTCGGGCCTTGCCTCGGTACGCGGGCGCCCCAGGTTTGAACTTGGACCATTGGAGGGACCTCATGAGCTACAAGATTCCAAGACTGGGTTGGTTACCGGATCCGCTCGATCCCCGCGACCTGACGGTGCGGGCGCCGGAGGTGAAGCGTTCCCTGTCCGCGGTCATGCCCCGGCTTTCACCGAAGGGTGCGGTGGGGGTGACGGCGGCGGGCGCTGGGTCGGTGGGCCCGCTGCGGGTGGACCTGCGCAAGTGGTGCTCCGCGGTCGAAAACCAGGGACAGATTGGCTCCTGCACGGCGAACGCGGTGGTGGGCTTGTATGAGTACTTCCAGCGCCGGATGACGGGCGAGAACATCGAGGCCTCGCGCTTCTTCCTCTACCGGGCGACCCGGCGGCTTCTGGG
>NZ_RAWN01000161.1:0-22047 GCF_003668895.1 Corallococcus sp. AB045 | reverse complement strand
GGGGCGGTGCATCCTGTGCCAGGGGCGGGGCAGCGCGGCGAACTCGGCGGTCTGCTACGCGCTGGGGATTACCGCCATTGATCCGGTGCGGATGGGGCTCTTGTTCGAGCGCTTCCTCAGCATGGAGCGCAAGGAGCCGCCGGACATCGACGTGGACTTCGAGCACGAGCGGCGCGAGGAGGTGCTCCAGTACGTCTACGAGAAGCACGGCCGTCGCCACGCGGGCATGGTGTGCGAAGTGATCTGCTACCGGGGGCGGCTCGCGCTGCGCGAGGCAGGCAAGGCGCTGGGGCTGTCGTTGGATCAGGTGGACCGGCTGTCGCGGGTGGCGTCGTCGCACGGCTTCCAGGTGACGCCGGACGTGCTCCAGGAGGCGGGGGTGTCGCCGACGGACGGGCGGGTGCTGCGGACGCTGTCGGTGGCGAAGGAACTGGAGGGCGTGCCCCGGCACCTGTCCATCCACGTGGGCGGCTTCGTGATGACGCGCGAGCCGTTGGTGGACCTGGTGCCGGTGGAGAACGCGGCGATGCCGGGCCGCACGGTCATCCAGTGGGAGAAGGACGACATCAACGCGGTGGGGCTCCTGAAGGTGGACCTGCTGGCGCTGGGCATGTTGACGGCGCTGTCGCGCTGCTTCGCCCTGATCCACAAGCACTACGGCCGCGAGCTGTCCCTGGCCACGGTGCCGCCGGAGGACCCGAAGGTCTACGACATGCTGTGCAATGCGGACACGGTGGGCGTGTTCCAGATCGAGAGCCGCGCGCAGATGAACATGCTGCCCCGGCTCCAGCCCCGGGAGTTCTACGACCTGGTGGTGCAGATCGCCCTCATCCGGCCGGGGCCCATCGTGGGCAACATGGTGCACCCGTATCTGCGCCGGCGGCACGGCCAGGAGGCGGTCACGTACCCCAGCGAGGAGGTGCGCGGCATCCTCCAGAAGACGCTGGGCGTGCCGCTCTTCCAGGAGCAGGCGATGCGGCTCGCGATGGTGGCGGCGGGCTTCAGCGCGGGAGAGGCGGACGGCCTGCGGCGGGCCTTGAGCCACAAGCAGGCGGAGGCGCGCATCCTCCCGTACCGGGGCCGCTTCGTGGAGGGCTGCGAGGCGAAGGGCTACACGCGAAAGCAGGCGGAGGAGTGGTTCGACCACTTCCGGGGGTTCGCGCACTATGGTTTCCCGGAGAGCCACTCCGCGAGCTTCGCGTTGATTGCCTATGCGTCCAGTTGGCTGAAGTGCCACTACCCGGCGGCCTTCACGGCGGCGCTGCTCAATTCACAGCCCATGGGGTTCTACGCGCCGCACACGCTGGTGGCGGACGTGCAGCGGCATGGCGTGGAGGTGCGGCCGGTGGACGTGCGCCGTTCGAGCTGGGACTGCACGTTGGAGGACGGGGCGGTGCGGCTGGGGTTGAGGATGGTACGAGGGCTGGGCGAGTCCTCGGGCCGGGCGGTGGAGACCGCGAGGCGGGGGGACTACACGAGCGTGGGAGACCTGGCGCGGCGGGCGCGCATTCCCCGGCATGAATTGACGCGGCTGGCGTTGTCGGGGGCGCTGGCGTCGCTGTGCGGGGCGCGGAGGCAGGCGCTGTGGGAGATCCAGGCGCTGGGGCCGCTGGACGCGGACGACCTGTTCTTCGGCATGCCCATGGATGGCACTGCGGTGCGATTGCCGCCCATGGGCGTCCAGGAGCGGGTGGTGGCGGATTACGACACGGTGGGTCTGTCGCTGGAGAAGCACCCCCTGGAGCTGCTCCGGCCCACGTTGAAGCGGATGGGGGCGGTGACGGCGGAGGGGTTGAAGCGGGTGTCGGCGGGGCGGCCGGTGAAGGTGGGAGGGATGATGATCTGCCGGCAGATGCCGCCCACGGCGAAGGGGATCTGCTTCATCTCGCTGGAGGACGAGACGGGGATCGCCAACCTGGTGGTGCCTTCGGAGGTGTATGCGCGCTGCAGGCAGGAGATCCACGGCGCGCTGTTCCTCGTGGGGGAGGGGATGCTGGAGCGCTCGGGGAAGGTGACGAACGTGAAGACGCGCAGCGTGGTGTCCGTGCGGCAGTGAGACGTAGGAACACCGCGCTACATCTGCACGTCTGTTCCCGTGATCCGTGGGTGAGGGGGAAAGAAGACCCACGGGGGCATGGAACAACCCGTATTGCTAGCGATATAGGTTGCTTCTGTCTGGAGTGTAGTAGCGTGGATCAGAACGGGAGGGTACTCAGTGCGCAACAGTCTTCGGTGGTTGGGATCGCTGCTCGATCGCGTGGGCCTGTCTGAAGTGGTGGAGGAGGCGAGCGATTGGGTGCGGTACTACGCGCAGGGCAAGCCGCCTGTGAGCGAGCCCGCGCCGACCCGCGTCTCCCGCCCGGTGCACTCCGAGGCCCCGCGCGCGTCCGTGCATGAGGTGATTCAGTCCCTGCGCAACGCGATGCCGGAGCGCCAGGTGGACGCGACGGTGGTGGGGGTCCCCTTCGAGGGCCGCATGGAATTGGCGCCCGCCGCCCGCCGCAAGACGGCGCCCAAGGCGAAGAAGGCCGCGAGCAAGAAGAGCGCGGCGAAGAAGGCTCCTGCCGCGAAGAAGGCTCCTGCCGCGAAGAAGGCGGCGCCCGCGAAGAAGAAGAGCGCGGCGAAGAAGGCCCCCGCCGCGAAGAAGGCGGCCTCGTCCGGAGCCGCGAGCGAGGACGCGGTGTCGGTGCTGGAGACCGCGCTGCGCGGCCACACGCGCCAGAAGGACCTGGTCTCCGCGGGCAAGGAGAAGGACCAGCTCCTGCGCTCGCTGATCCCGCTCTATCTGGCGAAGTCGCTGGACGTGGAGGTGACGTCCGGAACGACGTCGCGCTTCTGGAGCGGGCTGGGCGTGACGTACGCCGCGCCGAACGCGGCCAAGGCGCTGCGCCTGCACGCCGGCTACGCCCAGGACACCAAGAAGGGCAAGGCCATCACCGCCAAGGGCATCCGCTACGTGGAAGACGCCCTCGCGCAGAACGCGAAGTAGTTCCTGGTGGACTGATGCCGCGTCTTCCTTCATCCAGACGCGGCACGACTCAAATCGCTCTCGGCGTCTTTGTCTGGACGTTGTTCTCCTGCTCGGGAGCCAAACGCTATTACCTGAGTGAGGAGCTGCGCAGGAGGGAGGACAAACTCCTTCCTCTCCATTGCGCCGGGGCCATGGCCAGACGTGCCCTCGGTCATCGAGGACGTGGCGCACGTCCCCGATGACCTGGTGCTGAGCACCTTGTCCTCGCTCATGGGGCTTCCGGGTGCGTCGGATGCCTGTGACGCGTCGACGGGGCGTCCGCGGGCGGATGCCACCGAGTACTGCGTCGCGCTCTATCGAACGCCCAGGGACTGGCGCGTCTCCTGGCCCGTGCGCAGTGCTTCAGGCGCATCGAAAACCTGCTGGCCGCCGTTTGGTGGCGTGGATGACGCGGACTTTGGCGATGACCTGCCTGTCTTCGGCTATGCGCACAACCATCCGTGCGGCGCAGGGGCGAGCAGCCAGGATCTTGAGAGTTGGCCTCGATTGAAGGCGGGAGAGGAAGGCTGGGTGCTGGTCGCGTATGCAGCCACCCCCAGTGGTCGCCTTGCCCGCGACTCTCGCGGAGAGCCCATTCCTGCCTGGGGCTGGCTTGCCACAGGGCCTCGGAGTGAGCCTCGTTTCTACAAATGGAACCAGTCTGGGGCGGTGTTCCGCTGGACGGGCCGCGAAACAGGATGGACCTTCCAGGCGACATGCCATCCTGCCTCCTCCAACATTCTCCGTCGCAGTGGAGTGATGCCGAAATGTACTCCCGACCTGATCTGGTAGCGGACCGGGCTCGGCTCTACACCTCAGCTGGAGCGCTCCCGTGATGCTTCGTTCCATGCTGGTGGTGGTGGCCGCACTGCTCTCGGATGCGGGAACACCTTCACCGTCCCAGAAGAGCGCGAAGCCGGATGCGGGGAGCCCTTCGCTGCCTCGTCCCGCCGCTGCATTGGACGCAGGGACGTCCGCCTTTGAGTGGCCAGAAGACGTAGAGCCCATGGCGACGCTGGATGGACCTGCCGTCCTGGCGTCCCATGCGGCTCTTCAGGATGTCGTGAGCCGTTTTCCCAAGGCGCGCCGGAATGAATGCATCTTCACGGCGCGAGCCCTGGAGGTCGTCGTCGGCAAGGGGAGGGGCGTCTACCTCGTCCGCGTGAACCGGCGCGTCGACCACTGTGAGGGACTCGGACCCGGTGGCAACTTCGAGCTCGACTGGTTCGAACTCTATGCCGTCTCTCCCGAGGGCCGGATCATCGAGCGCTATCAGTACGCGCCTTGAAAAGGACCATGGGCGCTCCCGGGACGAACCCAGGAGCGCCCGTGTCGTGTCACGTCAGGGCTTCAGTACGCGAAGCACTGCACATCCACCCCGGTCGGGAACGCCGGGGAGGGGATGGACGCGGTGTCCGCGCAGTAGCCCCGGTTGTAGGCGACGTTGCAGGCCGGGCCGCCGGGGGTCTCCGTGCCGCTCCCCGAGAAGGTGTTGGGGTAGGAGCCCCACACCGGGCAGCCATAGTCGCTGCAGTACGTGTGGATGCCGTTGTAGCAGGAGCCCAGCGTGGACTGCTGTCCGGGCGTCCCCGAGATGTCGATGGCGTGGCGGAAGTTGCGCAACTGGTTCCCGTAGATCCAGCTGTTGAGGGTGTTGGACGTCACCACGCCCATGTTCCCCGGAGCCGGTGAACCCTGGGAATCAAAGATGTTGAACCCCACGAAGCCCCAGTTGACCCGGTACAGCGTCATGCCCAGCTCGTTCTTGTAGAAGCGATTGTCCCGGACGTAGACGTGGTCGATGAAGCCGCGCAGCGGCTCCGTCTGGGCGAAGTAGGGCTGCGCCGCGTCGAACATGTGCTGCCGCAGATCCAACACGTGCTGGAAGCTCTGGATCTCCGCGGGGTGGTAGCCCGTCAGCCGCTGGAAGGTGCAGTCATCCGCATGGGTGTACTGGCTCCCGTCCGTCAGGAAGCCCAGCTTGAAGCCCGACACGAAGTTCTCCGTGTAGCTCGTGGACTGCGAATACGGCAGGTGTCCGTCCGTGCTCATCCCGAAGAAATTCTCCTCCGCGGTGGGGGTGCGGACCGCGACGTTCTTGAAGACGTCCGTGTGACCGCCCACCACGTTGACCGCCACCTTCACGTCGCAGATGGAGTTGTGGTGGACCTGGGAACGAGCATTGGGATTGCCCAGGAACTCGTACGGATGGACCGCGCAGTAGCTCGGCGTGCCCCACTCCGTCGTCGGCGCCACGCTCACGCAGTAGGTGTCCTCGGGCCGCGGGCTGCCGTCTGGCAGCTTGCCATCCACGTCCTTGTCGAAGACGTCCGGAGAAGGGCATCCCGTGGGGGGAGGCGGGGTGGTGCCGTCCACGTTGCAGGTCTGCGGACGGCAGTACGCCGCGTTGCGGCTGAGGAGCATCTTCTTCTCGAAGGTGCCAGCGGGGCACGCGGACGCCGTCTTCGGCGTCAGGGTGAGCTTCAGCCCGGGCACCGTCTGACATTGAGGATCCTCCTTGATGTAGACGGTGTTGAAGCCAAACGAGATGGCCCCGCCCACGTGGGCGATCTTCAGGTGGTGCAGGTCGACGGGAGCGCCCGTGGTGTTGCTGGAGGGCTGGACGCGCACGCCCACGGTCACCAACCGGTGGTCCGTGAGGAAGTTCGTGGGCAGCGACGCCGCCGTGGGCTCGTTCCCATCCAGGTCGAGGATGGAGTTGAGGGTGTGGCCCCGGGGCTGGCAGTCCTGGGCCCGGCTGTACCCGGCCTGCGTCGTGCCCGACAGGGTGAGGTACGAAACGCTGACGTCCGCCAGCTGTTGGGCCGCGGGAAGGTTGGGGTTGTCATCCACCAGGACCAGGGCCTCGAGCTTCACGGCGTCCCCGACGTTGATGACGGTGGGGGCCGTCGTGTAGAGCTGCGAGCCCTCCAGGTGGATGCCACTGGGGACATGGATTCCCACGCCGCCGTTGCCGACGGGGTAGTTCATCCCCAGGAGCTTGGTCTGCTCCGTGATGGTGATGACGCCCGGATCGAGCACGACCTGCTTGTGGCCAGACTGCTTCGCCCAGTCGATGGCCTTCTGGTACCAGATGCCCCGGAGACCCGCGACGGAGCCGGGACCGGTGTTGTCATCCTGGCAGGTCACGTTCGCGCCACGGCAGGTCTGCCCCAGGTTCCCGGTCGCGCAGAACGAGCGCTGCAGGGTCCCCACCGTGTTGTAGACCCGGGCGCACATCACGCCCGGCAATTCATCGGGATTGTTGGTGGTGCCGCCAGGGTTGCCCGGCTCGTTGGGGATCTCCGGCTCCTCCATGGCGGTCACGACGCGGCTGTCGGTGCCGCCAGTGGACGTGGAGTCCGTTTGGGACATGCACCCGGCCGCGAGGACCAGGGGCAGGGTGCAAAGCAACGCCTTCCCCATGGACTGGCGGAAGGCGAGGAAAAGAACCGGCAAGGGTGTTGGCATTGCCGGCCTCTTATTTCAAGCATCTATCAAAAGCCAGACGTCAGCCCGCGAGTTCCGAGCGCGACCCCGGAATGGCAGGGTTGTCCGTCCGCCGGTACGTGGCCACCACGGAGTACTTCGTGTCCGCCGTGTGGTTCCGGCTCGCCGCGTGGAACAGCCGCGCGTGGAAGAGCAGCACGTCCCCGGGAGACAGCCTCACGTACCGCGCGCCTTCAATGAGCGTCGCGTTCTCAGGCAGGTCCGGCCGCAGGAACAGCTTCGCGTCGTAGCGCTCCGAAGCGAATGGCATCCGATGCGTGCCGGGCAGCACCTTCAGGCCGCCGTTCTCCGGCGTCTCCGCGCCCAATGCCAACCACGTGGAGATGAGTTCCGGACGCGCGAAGGCCCAATACCTCACGTCCTGGTGCCACCCCGTGTCCGACGAGAAGCGCGGCTGCTTCGTCATCACGCAGTTGTGGTGAGCCCGAGCCTGCACCACCGGTCCGTCCAGCAGCTGCCCCAGCGCATCCAGCATCCGCGCGTCGTCGAACCACGCCGCGAACAGGGGGGAGCGCCCATGCGCCTTCAACAACCGCCGCACGGTCCGTCCGCCCTCGGCATCGATGCTCGCCGGTGAGCCCGGATAGGCCACGTCGGCCTCGTACTCCACCGGGCCGTCACCGGAGACCAGCTGCTCCTGGATGACGGCCCGCATCCGCTCACACGTCCCGCCCTCCACGAAGGACGGCAGGACGAGATACCCATCGGTGGCGAAGCGCTGGCACTGCTCGGGGCTCAGGACGGACATGGCGCCCGCTTCTTAATGGGCGCGCCCGCCGCATGCACCTGTCGCGATGCTCAGCCCAACAGCCGCGAATCATCCAGGTCGATTTCATCCTGGATGAGGTCCACGCCGTTCTGCCGGAACCGCCGCGCCGCTGCCCGGCTGCGCGGGCCGTGCCCGTGCTCCAGGCACCACTGCGCGTGCTCGCTGAGCAGCGCCAGCTCCAGCGTGCGCCCCAGCGTCAGGGAGAAGCGCCGCGCCCCGGCCTCCATCGTGGTGGGGTTCGCCATCGCGCCGGACACCCAGGCCCGTGCGTGCTCCAGCGCGTCGTGCGCCGTCTTCACGCACGGCCGCAGGCCCGCGTCCGTCACCTTCGACAGCCGGCTCTCCACCTCGTGGAAGAACGCCTCCAGCGTGCCTTCCTTCGCCAGCGCGCGCAGCGAATCCAACGACAGCACGTTCGTCGTGCCCTCCCAGATGGACAGCACCTGCGCGTCCGCCTGGATGCGCGGCAGGCCCGTGTCCTCCACGTAGCCCGCGCCGCCGAAGGACTCCGTCACCTCCGACGTGATGTGCACCACCTGCCGGCCCGTCGTCAGCTTCGCCAGCGGCGTCACCAGCCGCTGCAACAGCAGCTCCTGCTCCGTCGCAGTGCGCGTCTCCAGCTTGCCCAGCAGCTCCACCCCGCGGAACGCCAGCAGGAAGCCCGCCTGGAACTCCGCCTCCAGCCCCGCCAGCGTGTCCATGTGCAGCGGCTTCTCCGACAGCGGCGCGCCGAACTGCACCCGGCGCTTCGCGTAGTCGTGCGCCAGCGCCATCGCGCGGCGCATGCTCCACGTGGCGCCCATCGCGTTCCAGGTGCGCGTCACGTTCAGCATCATCGCCATGTTGCGGATGCCGTCCGTCAGCCCCGCCACCGGCACCGCCAGCGTCCCGTCCAGCGTCAGCTCCGCCGTGGGCACCTTGCGCGTGCCCAGCTTGTCCTTCAGCCGGTTGATCTGGATGCCGTTGAGCCGGCCCTGCGCGTCCCGCGTCTCCACGAAGAAGAGCGCCAGCCCCTTGCCGCCGGGGCCATTGCCCGTGGGCCGCGCCAGCGTCAGCGCCATCTGCGCCGTCGTCGCGGACGTGAACCACTTCGTGCCGTGCAGCCGCCAGCCCTCCGGAGACTGCCGCGCCTCCGTCAGCGTCAGCCCCACGTCCGAGCCACCCGTGCGCTCCGTCATCCACTGGCCCGACGTCCAGAACGTCGCCGGATCCCGCGACGTCAGGTGGGGCAGGGCGTGGTCGATGAGCGCCTGGTTGCCCAGCGACAGCAGCGACCGCGCCGCGCCGTCCGTCATCGCCAGCGGGCACGAGTAGACGTCCAGCGACGGCTGCACCAGGTAGTTCAGCGCGAACTGGTGCACGCGGCTGAGCGCGCCGCTCTTCTGCTCGTAGGCCACCGCGACCAGGCCCTTCTTCGCGGTCAGCGCCTCCGCCTCCTTCCACAGCGGTGACACCTCGATGTGATCAATCCGCTGACCCCACGGGCTCCACTGCGTGAGCACGGGCTCGTTCAGCCGGTCGCGCAGCTGGAACTCGTAGAAGTACTTGCCTCCCAGCTCCCCCAGCTCGCGGAAGTCATCCTGGAGCGAGCGAAACATGTCTTCCGGAAGGGTACGGGCGAGGTAGCCCTGCAGGAACGCGTCGTCGTCGTACTGGTTGCCAAGACCGGGGGGCGCCTGGAAGAAGCTCATGGGCTGAAGTTAACACCGCTGACACGACGGTGGGGTACAGTGACCTCCCCCTCCCGCCGGAGCCGTGATGACCGACTTCCTACGCAGGCCCCCTCCTGGCCCAGGTCCGTCTTCCCTCGACGCCGAGCAGGATGAGAATCGCAGCATCACCCCGCTGGAGACGCCCGCCGCGACGGCGAATCCCGTCCTGTCCGCGCCGCCCCGTCCGCGCGCGCCCGCCCCGGCCGGCGCGCCCCTGGGCGGAGAGCCGCGTCCGGAGCCCACCCGCTCCCGGCCTGCGCAGCCCGCGCCGCTGCCGTCCGTCATCTTTGATCCGATGCCGCGCCCCCGCGTGCCGCCCGCGCAGTCCGCGGGCGTGGCCCCACCGGGCGCGCCGCCACCCTTCAGCGAGGAGATGCTCGACGTGCAGACCGAGCGGCGCACCGCGCCCCCCGGCCCGCCTCCACTCGCGCAGGAGCCCGAACGTCGCGCGGCCCCTGGCATGGAGCGCCGCGGTCCGGAGGCGGAGCGCCGCGGTTCGGAGGCGGATCGCCGGGGTCCCCCGGAGGCGGACCGCCGTGGCGCTGCCCCGGGTGGCCCCGAACGCCGCGCTCCCGTCGCGGCGCCGCCGCAGGGCTACGTGGGGCCGGAGCGGCGCGGCTTCCGGCGCGGTGAAGCGTCGGATGCGCCGGTGACGAACCGCTTCTGGCCCGCGCAGCCGAAGACGCTCCAGGAGGCCGGCCTCAACGCGACCTTCGTGGAGGAGCTGGTCCTCAAGGCCATCTTCTTCGCGGGCGAGATGCGCGGCATGGATGTGGCCACGCGCCTGCAACTGCCCACCACGCTGGTGGACGAGGTCATCGAGGGACTGCGCCGCCAGAAGTACATCGACATCCGCGGCGGTGGCGGATCCGGCGTGGGCCGCTCCACGATGATCTACCAGCTCACGACCTTCGTGACGGACGTGCTGCGGCAGATATTGGACCGCAACCGCTACAACGGTCCTGCGCCCGTACCGTTCAACGAATGGGTCGCGGCCGTGAAGCAGCAGACCGTGCGCGGCAACCGCATCACCCGCCATCGCATGCAGGACAAGTTCGGCGATCTGATCATCCGCGACTACATCTTCGACGGCATCGGTCCGGCGATGAACTCCGGGCGCGCCATCTTCTTCTATGGCCCCCCGGGCAACGGCAAGACGGCCATCTGCCAGGGCATGGTCAACTGCTACGAGGGGGATATCTTCGTCCCGCACGCGCTGCTCATCGACGACTTCGTCGTGAAGATGTTCGACGCGAACATCCACCGTGCGGTGGAGGACGAACCCGGCATGCCGTCGTATGACCGCCGCTGGGTGCGCTGCCGCCGTCCGCTCGTGGTGGTGGGCGGTGAGCTCACGCTGGAGATGCTCGACCTCGTCTACACGCCGGAGGTGAAGTACTACGAGGCCCCGTTCCAGATGAAGGCGTCCAACGGGATGCTCCTCATCGACGACTTCGGCCGGCAGAAGGTGTCCCCCAAGGATCTGCTCAACCGGTGGATCGTCCCGCTGGAGAGCGACGTGGACATCCTCACGCTCCACACCGGCAA
The DNA here is from genome assembly GCF_003668895.1 of Corallococcus sp. AB045. Lineage (NCBI taxonomy): Bacteria > Pseudomonadati > Myxococcota > Myxococcia > Myxococcales > Myxococcaceae > Corallococcus > Corallococcus sp. AB045. Next base: position 11,498 of record NZ_RAWN01000161.1, on the reverse strand, counting down.
GAAGATCCAGGTGCCCTTCGACGTGTTCGCCGCCTTCTCCACCAACCTGGACCCCAGCGCCCTGGTGGATGACGCCTTCCTGCGCCGCGTCCGCTACAAGCTGGAGGTGCAGCGCCCGGACGAGGAGCAGTTCCACGAGATCTTCCAGGTGATGTGCAAGAAGCGCGGCGTGCCCTACGACGCGCGCGCCGTGGACTACCTCATCGACGAGCACTACCGCCCGAATCACCGGCCCTTCGCCGCGTGCCAGCCTCGCGACCTGTTGGATCAGGTCATCGACATGGCGAACTACCAGGGCCAGACGCCGCGCCTGGATCCCGCGCTGCTGGACTCCGCCGTGCGCAGCTACTTCGTGCGCTTCGACAAGCCGGCGGACTCCACGCCCACCGCCGCGTCCGCCCGCTGAAGCGGCTGGGGGCCGTCCCCCGCGAACGGCCCCCACGGCGACGGCTGGAGCCACGTGCGCACCGTCTCCACGGGCACGTTGGCCAGCACGTCCACGATGGACAGCCCCGTCACGAAGCGCCCCTCGCGCCCCTGCGCGTAGTCCGGGTGGCGGAAGCGCTGCCACAAGAGGCGCACGTCCACCGCGCGGAAGCGCTCCGGCTTCAGGTACACCGTGGAGCCCGTCCCCGAGTAGTACGTGTGCGCGCCCGTCTGGAGGCAGTACTCCACCAGCCGCTGCGTCTTGTCCTCGCCCCGGCGCTCCAGCGTGGAGGAGAGCACCAGGTTCGGCTCCAGGCCCAGCGGTGCATGGAACAGCGCCATGCTGGACAGGAGCACGCGCAACAGCGACCCCGGGCCGGACTCGCGCGCGGCGGCGTCGTAGAAGGGCTCCACGAGCGGCAACACCTGCGCGCGGAAGTGGGGCCTGCCTCCGTAGAGCGTCACCAGCGCCTGCAAGTGTTTGCGCGCCCAGGGCTGGCTCGAGTCCACCGCCAGGTCGCGGATCCGCGTGTCGCGGTGTGGATCCTCCAGCGGGATGGACAGCCACTGGAAGCCCGGTTCGGACGGGGGCGGCGTGGGCACGCCGTGGGGCAGGGCGACGCGCGTGCGGCGCTGCCAGCCACGCCTCAGCCACTGCACGTCGTCCAGCACCACCAGCGTGCCGGCGCGGGCCACCTGCTCGTAGAAGTCCACCCACGGCAGGTAGTGGGGCTGCTCGGCGACGAGGACTCCAGGGTGTCCGGACACGCCCCGGATGATAGGGCCTTTCAGCCGCCGCGCACCGGGTGACGGAACACCGGAGGGAACACGCGCGGGGCCTTCTTCTTGCGCACGCAGGTGGTGTCCGCGCTCATGTAGCAGGCGGAGAACGCGCGCCGCCGCTGTCCGGGCCGGCCGCGCCCGGAGCGGTGCCAGACGTGGTTGTGCACGAGCAGGGCCTCCCCGGCCCGCACCGGCAGGGGCACGACATGGGCTTCCGCGTCCGCCGCCTCCACGCGGTCCGGGGGAATCACGCCGCCCAGCGCCGTCACCAGGCCCGCGCGGTGGCTGCCGGGGATCACCTCCAGACAGCCGCCTCCCTCCGGCGCGTCGTCCAGCGCGGTCCAGATTTGGAGGTCCGGTTCGCGCGTGAGGCCCCACAGCTTTCCGCCGTCCTGGTGGAAGGGCAGGTTGCTGCCTCCCGCGGGGCCCTTGTGGAAGAGGATGGCGCGGTACAGGACGATGTCGCCGGGGATGCGCGCGCGGGTGATCCGCTCGAACAGCGGGTTCTCCATCCACTCGAGGAAGCGCGGATCCTTCTCCAGCTTCTCCAGCTTGCGGTAGTCCAGGGACGGGCCCTGCCAGCCCAGCCCCAGGGGCGCGTCCTCGTAGCGGCCGGTGGTGGCGTCCGGCTGGAAGAACATCCCCGGATACACCACGCGGCCGAGCATCAGGTCGTCCGCCCGCTCGCGCAGCGCCTCCACGCCCGCGTCGTCCAGCACACGGCCCAGGCGCGCGAAGCCGTGCGCCTCGTAGTGGGCGAGCACGGCCGCCACGTCCAACCCTTCCGCCTCCACGCTGAGCATCGCGCGCACCATTGCCTGGAGGCCCGGGCGCGTCCAGCCCGGCCTGTGCGGATGGGGGAGGGCGCCCTTGGGGGGACGGGCTGTCGGCCCTTGCACCCGCGCCTGCCCGGCCGCATGGTGGGCGGGGATGCCCTACCGTCGCGCCACGCACCTCGTCTCCGCCCCGGATGGCACCCGGGTGGCGGTCCACACCCACAGCTCGGGCAAGCCGGAGGAGGACCGCGACGCCGCGCTCGCGGACCGCCCCACGGTGCTGCTGACCAACGGCATCGGCACGTCGGAGAACTTCTGGCGCCACATCGTCGCCGACCTGGAGCAGGACCACCGCGTGGTGCACTGGGACTACCGCGGCCACGGCATGAGCGAGGAGTCGCGCGACAACGACTACCGCGTGAAGGTGCACGTGGACGACCTGGAGCGTGTCACCGAGGCGGCCATGGCGCGCGGCGACGGCCGGCCCCCGCACCACATCGCCTTCTCCATGGGCGTGCGCATCCTGCTGGAGCTGTACCGCCGCCGGCCGGAGCTGGTTCCGTCCATGACGCTCATCGCGGGGACCCCGGGCGTGCCGGGTTCAGCGGATCCGCGCTGGGGCTCCCGCTTCGTGTTGTCCGCCGCGAAGGGGATGCTGGCCGCCGGAACGCCCTGGGTGCCGGTGGTGGCGCCCGCGGTGAAGGCCTTCCTCGCCACCCCGCTGGCGGATCCGCTGGCGAGGGCCGTGGGGGCGCTGCGGCCCCGGGCTCCGCGCGAGGACATCGCCGAGTTCCTGGACGCGCTCTACCACATGAGCGCGCAGGCCTATTGGCGCACGCTGCGAGGCCTCACGGAGGGCCACGCCTGGGACGTCCTCCCATCCATCCGGGTGCCCGTGCTGATCATCGCCGCGAGCGATGACGTCCTCGTGCCCCTGTCGGAAGTGCAGCGGCTGCACCGCGCGCTGCCCCAGGCCCACTGGCTCCAGGTGGATGACGCCGGCCACGCGGGCCTCCTGGAGGCTGGGACGGAGATCGCCCAGTCCGTGCGGGGCTTCCTGGATGCGCATGGATTGGGGGGTTCAGCCTCCCCGCAAACCCCCGGGACTCCTGGCTGAAGCAGGGCCGGTCCGGACGACCCACCCGCACTGTCAGGTCTTGAGAAACCGGTGACCCGGAGGGTTCCATGGCCGTGAGCCAGAAGTCACCGGGAGGGGTTTGCGTCGGCCTGTAATTTTGTGGTTTGTGAGGAGGCTCAGTACTCAACACGGAGTCTCCATGTCCTGGTCTTCCCGGCACCTGCTGGTCCCATTGTCAGCGGTGCTGTTGGTGTTGTCGGCGTGCGGTGGTGATGACGACAAGAACCCTGTCTGCGGCAACGGCATCATCGAGAGTGGCGAGGCGTGCGACGACGGCAACCGCGTCGAAGGCGACCGTTGCAACAACAGCTGTCAGGTGACTAAGCCCACGACCGACGCGGGCACCAACACGGACGCCGGCACGGAGACCGACGCCGGCACTGATCAGGATGCGGGCACGGAGACCGACGCCGGCACTGAGACGGACGCGGGCACGGAGACCGACGCCGGCACTGAGACCGACGCCGGCACGACCACCGACGCGGGCACCGAGACGGACGCGGGCACGACCACCGACGCGGGCACCGAGACGGACGGCGGCTCCGGCACGGTCGACGCGGGCACCGAGACGGACGCGGGCACGGAGACGGACGCCGGCACGGAGACGGACGCGGGCACCGAGACGGACGCGGGCACCGAGACGGACGCGGGCACCGAGACGGACGCCGGCACCGAGACGGACGGCGGCGCCATCGACGCGGGCCCGGCTACGGACGCGGGCACCGAGACGGACGCGGGCACCGACGCGGGCACCACGACGACGCTCAGCGCGCTGGAGCCGGCCGCGGCCTTCGCGCGCTCGGGCACCACGGGTGAGACGATTCCGGAGCCGCTGTCGGTGACGCTGAGCGCCGAGGCCACCACGGACGTCGTGGTCCAGGTCGCCTCGTCCAGCCCCTCGGTGGTCGTGGCCAACAACGGCCAGGTGACGGTGCCCGCGGGCTCGCGGTCCGCGGCGGTCATCGTGACGGCGGACGACGCGGCGGGCTCCGCCAAGGCGACGCTGACGGCCACGCTGGGTGGTGATTCGCGCACCGCCACGGTGCGCGTGCTGGGTGCGACGGAAGCGGCCTCGCTGGCGTACCTGTCGCCGGAGACGGTGTCCCTGTCCTCCGGTCAGACGGCCAACGTCACCGTGACGCTGGACATCCCGGCCGCCGAGGCCACGGTCGTGGCGCTGTCCACGACGGGCAACGTGGGCACCGTGCCGGCCACCGCGACGGTGCCGGCCAACGAGATCTCCGCGAAGTTCGCCTTCACCGCGGGCGCGTCCGGTTCGACGGGCACCATCGTGGCCACGCTCAACGGCCAGTCCGTGTCCGCCCAGGCGAAGGTCACCGCCGCCCCCACGACGAACCATGTCGTGATCAGCGAGTTCGCCGTTGCCGGCACCGGTGGCGCGAACGACGAGTTCATCGAACTCTACAACCCGACGAACGAGAGCGTGGCCCTCGCCGGCTGGAAGCTCCAGTACAAGGGGCCGGCCGCCCCGAACTACAACACTGCCGCCTTCACGTTCCCCGCGGGGGCGACCATCGCGGCGCACGGCTTCTACCTGGTGACGGGGGGCTCCTACTCCGGTGGCAGCACCGTCGCGGGTGACGCCTCCGCTGGAACCACCATCCCGATGGGCGCCGCGGCGGGCCACATCCGCCTGGGCAAGGCTGGCATCTCCACCGCGAAGGTGGACGCCCTCGCGGTGGACACGGTGGGCTACGGCACCACCGCGGACTCCGCGGAAGGCAATAGCCCTGTCACGGGGACCGTCGCGACCAACGGAAGCTACGAGCGCAAGGCCAACGCCGGCTCGTCCGCCGCGACCATGGAGGGCACCGGCGCGGACGCGACGAAGGGCAACAGCTACGACACGGACGTGAACAGCGCGAACTTCATCATCCGCACCACGCGCGGCCCGCAGAACAAGTCGAGCGCCCTGGAAGTGCCTTGACGCACTGAGCAGTGACCGGCCCCCACCGTCCGTCCAGGAACGGTGGGGGCTGGAAATACCCGCGCGCTTTCGCCATAAGCGGGGGCGTGCGAGTCGTCTCCTGGAACGTCAACGGTCTGCGCTCCATCCACCGCAAGGGCTTCCTCCCGTGGCTGTCCAAGGCCCGGGCGGACATCGTGGGGCTGCAGGAGGTCCGCGCCCGCGTGGAGCAGCTCCCCGCGGAGGTCCGCGCCCCCCGCCGTTGGAAGACCCACTTCGTGGCCGCGGAGCGCCCCGGCTACAGCGGCGTGGGCCTCTTCAGCCGCCACGAACCGGACGACCTCACCACCAGCCTGGACGCGCCGGAGATGGACGCGGAGGGCCGCCTCCAGTTCGCCCGCTTCGGCAAGCTCACCGTGGTCAACGGCTACTTCCCCAACGGCAACGGGAAGGACCGGGACCTCTCCCGCATCCCCTTCAAGCTGGACTTCTACCGCCGCCTCTTCGCGCGCCTGGAGAAGCCGCTGCGCGACAACCAGCGCGTGCTGGTGATGGGGGACTTCAACACCGCCCACCAGGACATCGACCTGGCGCGCCCGCGCGAGAACCGCGAGACCAGCGGCTTCCGCCCGGAGGAGCGCGAGGAGTTCGACCGGTGGATCCGCGCGGGCTGGGTGGACACCTTCCGCCACTTCAACGCCGCGGGCGGCCACTACTCCTGGTGGAGCCAGCGCGCCGGCGTGCGCGAGAAGAACATCGGCTGGCGCATCGACTACGTGCTCGCCACCCCCGCGGCGCTCGCCTTCGTGAAGAAGGCCTCCGTGCACTCGGACGTTCACGGGTCGGATCACTGCCCGGTGAGCGTGGACCTGGACCCCGCGGTCCTCACCTGAACCCTCCTCATCCCCAAGGGACACCTCTCATGAACGCACTGCTCTCCATCTGGACCTGGGTCGAGGTGGGCCTCGTCGCCCTGGTGGGCTTCTTCGTCCAGCTCTTCCTGTTCATCCTCACGTTCCTGTTCGACAAGCGCCGCTACGTGGTGGGCCGCTGCTTCCGCCTGGTGGGTGTCACCGCCGCGAAGCTCACGCCCTACTGGCGCTTCGGCATGCACGGCCAGGTGCCGGATCACGTGGCGGCCAACACCGTGGTGGTGAGCAACCACGAGTCCAACGCGGATCCGTTCCTCATCTCCCACCTGCCGTGGGAGATGAAGTGGCTGGGCAAGAAGAGCCTCTTCAAGGTGCCCGTGGTGGGCTGGATGATGGGCATCGCCGGGGACATCCCGGTGGAGCGCGGCGACCGCGACTCGGCCACTGGCGCCATGGCGCGCTGCAAGGAGTGGATGCTCAAGGGGATGCCGGTGATGATCTTCCCGGAGGGCACGCGCTCCAAGACGGATGAGCTGCTGCCCTTCAAGGACGGCGCCTTCCGGCTCGCCATCGAGATGCAGGCGGACGTGCTGCCCCTGGCGGTGAGCGGCACGCGGCTCGCGCTGCCCAAGCACTCGTGGCGCTTCGCCACGTCGCGCGGACTGGTGACGGTGGGCACGCCCATCTCCACGAAGGGGATGACGATGGACGACGTGGAGTCGCTCAAGAACCAGGCGCGCGCCCAGATTGAGGCCCTGCGCGCGTCGCTCAAGCCGCTGACGGGGGGCTCGGCCCCCGTGCCGGCGGCGGACGCCAACGCTGCCCGCTGAGCGGCCGGCGGGCCGGGGCATGCGTGTTTTGTCCAGGAACGTACGCATCCCAGATTGTTGAGCCTTCACGCGGGGGCTGGACTATGGAGACCACCCGGGGCCGTTCCTCGCGCTCCCGCTGGTCGCATGGCGCCCAGGAAGGAAGCGTGTGATGACGCCGGGCGGTGGACGTGAAGAACAGCGGATGTCCACGGGCATCCCCGGTCTGGACACCGTGCTATGCGGCGGCCTGCGCAAGGGCCGCATGTACATGGTCCTGGGCCTGCCGGGCGCGGGCAAGACCATCCTCGCCAACCAGCTCTGCTTCCATCAGGCGGCCCAGGGCCACCAGGTCCTCTACCTCACGCTCCTGGCCGAGTCGCACACGGAGCTGGTGAGCAACCTTCAGACGCTGTCGTTCTTCGACCCGGCCTGCGTGCCGGGGAAGATCAGCTACCTGAGCGCCTTCACCATCCTGGAGCAGGGCGGGCTGGACGCGCTCGCGGAGCTGGTGCGCAAGGAGATCAAGGCGCACAAGGCCTCGCTGCTCGTGCTGGACGGACTGCTGGCGGCGGAGGAGCTGGCGCCGTCGCGGCAGGCGCTCAAGAAGTTCATCCACGGCCTCCAGGTCGTGACGGGCCTCATCGGCTGCACCACGGTCGTGCTCACCACCGGAGGCGACAAGGGCCTGCGCGCGGAGCACACCATGGTGGATGGCCTGCTGATGCTCCAGCAGCGGACCTTCGGCGTGCGAACCCTGCGCGAGCTGCGCGTGCGCAAGTTCCGGGGCAGCGCGTACAAGCTGGGGCAGCACGGCTTCGAGATCACCGGTGACGGGCTCACCGTCTACCCCCGCCTGGAGTCGATGGTGGACGGCAACCTGGTGCCCGGCGCCGGGAAGCGCGAGCGCGACGCCTTCGGCGTGACCGGCCTGGACGCGATGCTCAAGGGCGGGGTGCCCGCGGGCTCCACCACCATCCTCCTGGGGCCTCCGGGCAGCGGCAAGACACTGCTGGGCCTGTGCTTCCTGGCGGAAGGCGCCCGCCAGGGGGAGCGCAGCCACTACTTCGCCTTCTACGACGCGCCGGAGCGGATGCTCGCGCAGGCGGCGGGCGTGGGCCTGCACCTGCAGCCCCTGATGGAGCGCGGGGACCTGGAGGTGAGCTTCCGGCCGCCCACGGAGAACATCCTCGACAAGCTGGGCACGGAGCTCTTGACCATCGTCCGCAGCGGCCGGGTGCGCCGCATCTTCCTGGACGGCTACGAGGCGCTCCGCCGCGCCTCCACCCGTAAGTCGCGGGTGGCGCGCTTCCTGGCGGCGCTCGTCAACGAGTGCCGGGTGCGCGAGGTGACGCTCCTCTACACCGCGGAGGCCACCTCCGCCTTCGGGCCGGAGGTGAAGTTCCCGCTCGAGGGCATCTCCATGGTGGCGGAGAACATCCTGTTCCTGCGCATGGTGGAGCTGCACTCCGGGCTGCGCCGCTTCATCGCGGCGCTCAAGGTGCGCAACAGCGCCTACGATCCCGCCCTGCGCGAGCTGGAGATCACGGGCAAGGGACTCAAGGTCGGCCAGCCCTTCGCGGAAGGGCAGATGTTGATGACGGGGCTCGCGCGCACGCGGACTCCGGAGCCGACCCCGTTGCCGAAGCCGCGCCGCAAGCCGCGCGCGGGCACCAAATCCTCCGCCAGGGCGACCTCGCCGAAGCCGCGCCGCAACGTCCGCAAGCGCCGAGGCACTTGACCATGGGGCCCGTCCTCATCGTCGACGACGAGTTCGGCATCGTGGAGGCCGTCCGAGACCTCCTGTCCGACGAAGGCTACCGCACGGCCATCGCGCTCAACGGCCGCGAGGCCCTGGAGCGGATGCGCCAGGAGCGCCCGTCGATGATTCTGCTCGACTACATGATGCCGGTGCTCAACGGGCCCGGGGTGCTGGAGTCCATGCAGAAGGATCCGGCCCTGCGTGACGTTCCGGTGGTGATGATGAGCGCCAGCCCGCCGGACTTCTGGCAGCACCTGCCGTGCGCGGGCTTCCTGCCCAAGCCCTTCGACATCGAGCAGCTGCTCGCCATGGTCCGACGCATGATCGGTCCGCCGCCGCTGACGCACTGAAGTTCTTCAGGCATCGCAGGAAGTGACGCGTGGCTCGCCCCTGACCGGGGCAGGGCCGTGTCTGCCCGCGCTCCCATCCAAACCAACACATTCCTGAAACCACGGTGCGCTGCGTCAACAGATTGACCGCACGGAGCGTGTTCTCGGCTGCTTGCAAATGGGTAAAGGGGGCTGGTATTTCTTCGTCAATCGAACGAACTCGCATGTTCGCGGTGGGCGGGGACGCAGGGCGGCTCCAGGTGGCAGGGGCCCCGGCGGCGGGAGACGGCGGTTTCTCCTCTGGCGTGTGGCCGTTCTGGTGACGCGACGCAGCATGCGGGCGACGGATTCCAGCAGGTTTTGATTTCTTCGCCGTAAGAACGAAGTCATCCAAGCAAGACAACCCGGAGGGGATTCATGCTTCGCACCAAGCGTTTCGCGTGGACATTGGCGGCCGTTGGAGTTTTCGCGACGGCGGGGCTCGTTGGCGCCTGTGACCCTGAGGACGCCCCCAAGCCTGGCACCCAGAACGACGGCGGCACCACCAAGCCGGACTCGGGCACCAATACGGACGCCGGTACCAACACCGACGCGGGCACCGACACCGACGCAGGCACGGAGACGGACGCCGGCACCAACACCGACGCGGGCACGGAGACGGACGCCGGCGTGGACGCGGGCACCCAGACGACGCTGCCCCTGGCGGTGGACGGCACCTGGGCGGCCAGCGGCTACATGGGTTCTGGAGGAGGCGAGCAGGGCGGTCTGGTGGACGAGCCCATCTGCCATACGCCCCGCCCGGGCGCGGGCCTGGGCGCTTGCCACAAGTTCACGGCCACCCAGAAGGCGGACGCGTGGGCCGGCGTCTTCTGGCAGTTCCCGGAGGGCGCTTGGGAGGATGACCCGCGCCCGGGCTTCCAGGTGCCGGATGGCGCGAACGCCGTGACCTTCTACGCTTGGAGCGAGAGCGGCGGCGAGATCGTGAACTTCTTCACGGGTTACGAAGGCAAGGACGGGTGGACGAAGAAGATCGAGGTCACGCTGACCACCGAGCCCAAGCAATACACGCTGGACATCAGCAAGATCCGCTACAGCACGGTCGGCGGGGGCTTCGGTTGGTCGGCGGGCGGGCTGGACGTCAAGCCGCTCGTCCTCTTCATCGACGACATCCAGTGGAAGTAGCCCCCAACCTGAGCGCCCGGTGCGCCAAAACAGGAACGTGAGCGGACGATGAAAGCGGGAACGGCGGTGTTGACGGTCGATGCGGCGGGCATGCGTGCGCAGAACAGCGGCCTGCTGCTCAACATGATCTGGCGCGAGCGTCAGATCTCCCGGGCGGAGATCGCCCGGCGCACGGAGCTCAGTCCGTCGACCGTCTCCGCCATCGTCGCGGACCTGGAGCAGGCGGGCCTGGTGCGCAGCATTGGCGCCGGGGTCTCCCGCGGGGGCCGCCGTCCCACCCTCATCGGCTTCTGTGACGAAGCGTTCAGCCTGGTGGGCGTCGAACTGGGCGCCTCCCACGTCACCGTCGTCCTCACGGACCTCCGCGGCCGCGTGCGCACGCAGAGCAAGGCGAGCCACGCGGTGCGCGGCGATCCGGAAGGGTCGCTGCAGAAGGCGAAGGAGCTGATCCAGGAGTGCCTGGACGCCGAGCGCGTCCCGCGCCGCTCCGTGGTCGGCATGGGGGTGGCCGTGCCCAGCCCCGTGCACCCGGCGGCTCCGGGCAAGATGTCCCCCCTCATCCTCCCCGCGTGGAAGCACGTGGACGTGAAGGAGTGGTTCGAGACCACCTTCGACATGCCGGTGTTCGTGGACAACGACGCGAACCTCGGCGCGCTGTCGGAGTGCTTCTGGGGCGCCGGCTCCGGCGGCGAGGACCTCACGTACATCAAGCTGGCCACCGGTATCGGCGCCGGTCACATCATCCACGGCGACGTGTACCGGGGCGCCGGCGGAACGGCCGGTGAAATCGGCCACATCCCGGTGGACTCCAACGGGCCGCTCTGCGTCTGCGGCCTCAGGGGCTGCCTCGTCACCCTCATCGGCTCCACGGCGCTCACCGAACGCGCGCGCGAGCTCATGGGCACCCGCGGCCGCAAGGGCCCCACCGTGCGCGACCTGGTGGAGGGCGCCCGCACGGGCGACGCCGCCGCGAAGCAGATCATCGACGGCATGGGCGCCTACCTGGGCATCGCCGTGGGCGGCCTGCTCAACCTACTCAACCCCGCCATCGTCGTGCTGGGCGGGGAGATCTCCTCCGTGGGCGAGATGCTGCTCGACCCCTTGCGCGCGTCCGTGCGGCAGCGCGCCCTGTCCGTCTCCATGGCGGAGACGCGCATCGTCACGTCGGTGCTGGGAGAGCGGGCCATCGCCGTGGGCGCGGCCACCCTGGTGCTCCAGGCGGCGCTGCGCGACCGCTCCCTCTTTCCCACGCAGCACGTCGGGAGAAGTGCATGACTTCGCGCCGTCTTGTCCTTGCCCTGGCCCTCTCGGGCCTGGGGATGGCTTCGTGTGATCCGGCAGCAGGTCTGGATAATAAGCAAAACGAGCAACCCAAGCCTGTCACGGAGCAGCCGGGCACGGGGTGGGAAGTCGTCTGGCAGGACGAGTTCGACGGACCAGCGGGCTCGCTGCCCGCGAAGGAGCGCTGGGTCCCGGACGTGGGCGGGGACGGGT